>DATFVP010000282.1:0-5198 GCA_035260285.1 Methyloceanibacter sp. | reverse complement strand
CTGATGAACATCGACGCGCCGCCCGCTGCGGTAGCCGAGCTCGAGCGTCAGTTGCGCCTCTCGACCGACGTTATCCGCTTTCTGACGGTCAGGGTCGATGAGCATGAGGCAGGGCCATCGCCGATGATGCGCCGCGCCGATCGCGACGAGCGCGAAGGCCGTGGCGACCGTGGCGACCGGTTTGATCGCGGCGATCGGGGCGACCGCCGGGGTCCGCGCCGGGATCGTGACCGCGACCGTGACTTTGGCGCCCGTGAGGCGCCCGCCGCAATCGGGGATATCGAAGTCGCTGGCGCCCCCGAGACCGGAGAGGATGACTGATGAGTATGACCCAAGGCGCGGCGAGGCGCCCCTTCTACCGCCGGCGCAAGACCTGCCCGTTCTCGGGCGATAAGGCGCCGAAGATCGACTATAAGGATGTGAAGCTCTTGCAGCGTTACATTTCGGAGCGCGGCAAGATCGTGCCGAGTCGGATCACTGCGGTCTCCGCCAAGAAGCAGCGGGAGCTTGCAAGAGCGATCAAGCGGGCGCGTTTTCTGGGGCTGTTGCCCTATTTGATTCAGTAAGGGCTTCTACGTGCGGGCGTTCCCTCGCTTGTCGAAGCTCTCGCCACAGGTTGGGACGGTTCTCCGTCCCTAACCGCTCTCGATGAAGAGCCGGGACAGCGCCAACTATGGCAACACCATTTCTCATCGGTGCCGGCGCGGGCCTCGTTTCTGCCGCTCTGTTCGCCTCGGCGGCAACGGCCACGTCTATTGCCGGCATCCTGTTCTACCTAGCCCCATTGCCGATCTGCCTCGCCGGCCTCGGTTGGGGCTGGATAGCAGCGGCAATCGCCGCGCTCGCCGGCATGGTCGTCGTGGGCGGCGTGCTTGGATTGGCGCCAGGCGCCGTCTTTGCCGGCGCCATTGCCGTTCCGATGGTAGTCTTTTGCTATCTCGCCCTGCTCTCCCGCGCTGCCGTGGCGCCGCAAGTCCAAGGCTCGGGCGCGCTCGAATGGTACCCGATCGGCCGTCTGGTGGGCTGGGCTGCGGTGATTGCCGGCGCGCTTGCCTCGATCATGGTGCTGACCCTCGGTTATGATGCCGATTCCTACCGCGACTCGATCAAGGACCTTCTCCAGAACAGCGCCCTCAAAGAGCTCGACCACGACGGGACTCTAATCAACGAGGGCACGATCGGAGGCTTGAGCAGCGTGCTTGCCCGCACCCTGCCGGCAGCCTTTGCCATCGTCTGGCAAAGCCTCGCGCTGTTTAATCTATGGCTCGCCGGCGTGATCGTCGAAGCGTCCGGGCGTCCGCTTCGCCCATGGCCGGCGCTCGACGCCATCGAACTGCCGAACGCCTTCTTTCTCGCCTTCACCGCGAGCCTGCTTGCGTCCTTCTTGCCTGGGATCGCCGGGCTGCTCGCCACCGGCTTCGCCGGCGCTCTGCTCTTTGCCTATGTGCTCCAGGGCCTCGCCGTGCTGCATGCCTTCAGCCGCGGCATGCAGTTCCGAGGCCTGCTGCTCTCCGCCGTCTATATCGGCATTCTTCTTTTGGGCTGGGTTGCCGTCGCCATCGCCATTCTCGGCCTCGCGGAGCCCATGCTTCGCTTGCGCGACCGGGCCGCGACGCGCGGGCAGCCGCCAAATCCGGATTGATCAATCGAACTGAACAGGAGCGTCGAAATGCAGGTCATTCTTCTTGAGCGAATTGGCCGTCTCGGCCAAATGGGCGACGTGGTCACCGTCAAGGACGGTTTTGCGCGCAACTTTCTCTTGCCCCAGGGCAAGGCGCTGCGCGCCACCAAGGCCAATCGCGAGCGCTTCGAAAAGGAGCGGGCGCAGCTCGAGGCGCGCAATCTAGAGCTGAAATCAGAAGCGAGCGCGGTCGCCGAGAAGCTGCAACGGCAAAGCTTCATCGTGCTGCGCCAAGCTGGCGATTCCGGTCAGCTCTACGGCTCGGTGGCGACGCGCGACATAGCCGCCGTCGTGACCGAAGGAGGCTTCTCCATCGAGCGCCGTCAGGTCCTGCTCGACCGTCCCATCAAGACGCTCGGGCTACACGACGTGCGCATCGGACTTCATGCCGAGGTCGAGCCGCATGTGACCATCAATGTTGCTCGCTCCGCCGACGAGGCGGCGCGCCAGGCCCGCGGCGAGCAGGTGACCGGCAAGGCCATGGACGAGGCCGAGGAAGAGGCCCAGAGAGCGAGAGTTGCCGCAGAGCAATTGTTTGAAGAGGGCGCTGGCGGCGAGCTTGCCGAAGGTGCCGAGGAGGAAACAGAGTCGACGGACTGACTTTCGCGACACTTTTGACTACAGAGCCTTAAGGAACACTGCCGGCCGCTTGTTGTTTTATTGCCGTCACGCTCGTAAAATGATGCTGTAAGCTACTGAAAACCCTCTCTCTCGAGGGTTCGCATTCGCTCGATGTTCCGCCCGCTCCGGCATACCCTCGATCGGATTGTTACGACAGGATCTTTGAGCCTGATCGACGCCGAGAGTTGCGCCTATAATTTCGGCGACCGCAGTGGCTCTCTCGTTGTGGCACGCATCATCGATCGAGCGACCGAACGGCAGTTCATTCTCAACCCTGCGCTCGCCATCGGCGAAGCCTATATGGATGGCCGCCTTGTTCTCGAGCAGGGGACGATCTACGATTTCCTTGATCTGCTTCTCTCCAATCTCGACTATCCCTCTTGGCCGCGCCTGGCACGTTTGCGCGAGGGGATGAGATTCGTCCGGCGCGGCTTGCGGCAGTACAATCCGGCGAGGCGCGCCAAGCGCAACGTCAAGCACCATTACGATCTCGACGACCATCTCTACGAGCTCTTCCTCGACAGCGACCGGCAATATTCCTGCGCCTATTTCGAGCAGGAGGAGATGTCGCTCGAGGAGGCGCAAGCCGCGAAGAAGCGCCACCTCGCCGCCAAGCTCAATCTTCGGGACGGGTTGAAAGTGCTCGATATCGGCTCGGGCTGGGGCGGCCTCGGCCTCTATCTCGCCAAGTCAGCCCATATCGAGGTGACCGGAGTCACCTTGAGCGAGGAGCAACTCAAAACATCGCAGGAGCGTGCTCGCGCTGAGGGCCTCGCCAAGGCCGTCGGCTTCGAGCTCCGCGACTACCGTGAGGTGCAAGGTCAGTTCGACCGCATCGTCTCTGTCGGGATGTTCGAGCACGTTGGTGTGGTCCACTATCGAAGCTTCTTCGAGAAGATCCGCAGCCTGCTCGCACCCAATGGCGTCGCTCTTATTCACTCGATCGGGCGCTTCGATGGACCTGCCTCGACCAATCCTTTCATCGACAAGTATATCTTCCCTGGCGGGTATATCCCGGCTTTGAGCGAAGTGCTGCCTGCGGTCGAGCGCGCAGGACTTCTCGTCACCGATGTGGAGATCCTGCGGCTCCACTACGCGCTCACCTTGCGCCACTGGCGCCAGCGCTTCCGCGCCTCATGGCATACTGCAGTCGAGCGCTATGGCGAACGCTTCTGCCGCATGTGGGAGTTCTACCTCGCTGGAGCCGAGACCGGGTTCCGCTACCAAAACCTCATGGTCTTCCAGGTGCAACTGACCAAGGACCAGAACGCTCTGCCGCTCACCCGCGACTATTGCCATACCGCAGAGCAGGAGTTTCGCGCGCGGGACGGCCGCTTCCCGCCGCAGCCGGTCAGGCGCGTGCGGCGCTAAGGAGCGCGATTCGGCACGTTGTTGGCGAAAACAGTTCTTCCCGCTGTTCACAGCCCGGCGCACTAGCCCGCTCCCCTGTTTTGGCTAGTCTGGGGTTATGTCCAACGCACTGATTCGCCCACTGCAGCCGGCCCCGGAGACGCCGACCTTCCGCGCGCCGCCCCATAATTTCGAGGCGGAACAAGCGCTTCTCGGCGCCATTCTGGTCAACAACGAGGCTTGCGACCGGGTGTCGAGCTTTCTCAAGGCCGAGCATTTCTTCGATGCTCTGCATGGACGGATCTACGATCACGCGGCGAAGCTGATCTGGGCGGGAAAACGCGCGACGCCGATCACGCTCAAGACCTTCTTCCAGGGAGACGAGCCGGTCGGCGATCTGACCGTCCCACAATATCTCGGCCGTCTTGCCGCCAACGCCACCACCATTATCAATGCCGAGGATTACGGCCGTACCATCTACGATCTCGCCATCCGCCGAAACCTGATCCAGATCGGCGAAGGCATGGTCAACACCGCCTATGACGCTCCAATCGACGCGCCGCCCGCGGTGCAGATCGAGGACACCGAGCAGAAGCTCTACGAGCTTGCCGAAACCGGGAAATACGGCTCGGGCTTCGAGCCTTTCACCACCGCGCTCACCGACGCCATAGACATGGCGGCCAACGCCTATCGGCGTGACGGCGGACTGTCGGGGCTCGCCACCGGCTTCACCGATCTCGACCATCGTATGGGCGGCTTGCAACCCTCCGATTTGATCATCGTCGCCGGGCGTCCCTCAATGGGCAAGACCGCGCTCGCCACCAACATCGCCTATCACGTCGCTCAGAGCTACCGGCGCGATCCTGACTCACAGGTTGCGCTCGACGGCGCGGTGGTCGGGTTCTTCTCCCTCGAAATGTCGGCCGAGCAGCTCGCGACCCGAATCATTTCTGAGCAGGCCTACATTCCATCAGAGCGCATTCGACGCGGCCGCATCGAGTCCGAGGAGTTCGACCGCATCGTCGAGGTCTCCCAGGAACTGCAGAACCTGCCACTTTATATCGATCAGACCGGCGGCATCACCGTGGCCCAGCTTGCCGCGCGGGCACGACGCCTGAAGCGGCAGCGCGACGTCGGTCTCATCGTCGTCGATTATCTTCAGCTCCTCTCAGGCTCCACCCGGCGCGCCGCTGAAGGCCGCGTGCAAGAGGTCTCGGAGATCACCACCGGCTTGAAGGCGCTCGCCAAGGAGCTGCATGTGCCGGTACTTGCCCTCTCTCAATTGTCACGACAGGTTGAGCAGCGCGAGGATAAGCGCCCGCAACTTGCGGATTTGCGCGAATCCGGCTCAATCGAGCAGGATGCAGACGTGGTGTTGTTCGTCTTCCGCGAGGAATATTATGTCGAGCGCAGACAGCCGCGCGAGAACACCGAAGAGCACAAGCAGTGGCAGCAAGAGATGGACCTGGTCACCGGCAAGGCCGAAGTGATCATCGGCAAGCAGCGCCACGGGCCCACGGGCACCGTGAGGCTCCAGTTCACGCCG
>DATFVP010000281.1:0-4404 GCA_035260285.1 Methyloceanibacter sp. | reverse complement strand
TCGAGGCGCGAAAACGCCTGGACCAGGGAGAGATGGAGGGGCTGCGCCAGCAGGGCCTGAGGGGAGGGGCCATCCGGCCCGTGCGCGCCGCGGCCTCGAAGTAGGCGACGCGCCCGGCGGCATCGGCGGGCAGCAACTTCTCTGACCAATCCTGCAATCTTCAGATGAGGAGTGAACTGTCATTGCTGACGGAACCACCACGCTCGACCACGCAACGCAAAGCCCGTCCAGCGAGCCCAACGGCGCGCGAGCGTCGGCGGACGAGCACTCATAAAATCGCGATTGGTGACAGCGACCTGACCAATGTCTGCTTTGGCCCACTTTGCAGACTCAAGTCGGACATCTCCCGAGGTCCGAGATGTGCCACAGGACTAAACCGCTCGCGCGGTAGGGGGCTGCGGCAAGCGGCACGGCCGGTGCAGTAACGGAATGGAGCGTCCTGTCTGAAGATGAGGAGCTGTTCTCAACCTCACTTCAAACAGGAGCACCCCATGACCGACGAGGCTGTGAGCCCATTGCGCCGGCGCATGATCGAAGACATGACGATCCGCAAGTTAGCGCCGAAGACCCAAGAAGGCTACATCCGCACGATCAAGAACTTTGCTGCGTTTCTCGGCCGCTCACCCGACACGGCGAGCCCGGAGGAGGTCCGGCGCTTTCAGCTGCATCTTGCCGAGAACGGCGGCCAACCGCCCATTCTCAATCACACCGTGTCGGCGTTGCGGTTCTTCTTCCGGGTCACGCTCAAGCGACATGACATTATCGAGCACACGACGTTCATCCGTGAGCCGCGCAAGCTACCGGTGGTGCTGAGTCCAGAGGAGGTGGCGCGGCTGCTCAATGCGGCGCCGGGGCTGAAGTACAAGGCGGCGCTGAGCGTAGCCTATGGCGCCGGCCTGCGCGCCGCCGAGGTGGTTTCGCTCAAGGTCTGCGACATCGACAGCAGGCGGATGATCATCCGCGTTGAGCAGGGCAAAGGCCACAAGGACCGTAACGTCATGCTCTCACCGAGCCTGCTCGATCTGCTGCGTGCCTGGTGGCGTGCGGCACGGCCCCCGGGCTGGCTGTTTCCGGGCCGCAATCCCGTGCAGCCGATGACCACGCGCCAGCTCAATCGTGCCTGCCACGCCGCCGCCGAGGCGGCCGGGATTGAGAAGAACGTGTCTCTGCACACGCTGCGGCACAGCTTCGCCACCCATCTCTTGGAGCAGAACGTTGATGTCCGCGTGATCCAAGTCCTGCTTGGTCACGCCAAGCTTGACAGCACGGCACTCTATGCGCGGGTTGCCACCAAGACGATCCAGCAAGTGATGAGCCCGCTGGAGCATATCGCACTGAAGCTCAAGGAGATTCGACCGCCCACCTAACGCGCGGCGCACGTGTCGCGCTCGGCGTTGGAGGTCGCGGATATCTTCCGCGACCATGGACCGGCATGGCGTCAAGCCAATGCCGGCCATGTCAGCCTCGGCCAGCTCAAGGTGATGTCGGCGATCGAGAGCTGCCGCACAGCGGCTCTCGGTGGGCATGTCGCGCGCTGCGAGGACTGTGCCTACACGACCATTGCCTACAACAGCTGCCGCAACCGGCATTGCCCGAAGTGCCAGGGCGCGGCAGCAAAAGAATGGCTGGCGGAGCGCGCGGCCGATCTCTTGCCGGTGCCGTACTATCACGTTGTGTTCACGCTGCCGGCAGCGATCAGCGACATCGCCTATCAGAACAAGGCCGTGATGTACGACCTCCTGTTCAAGGCCTCGGCCGAAACACTGATCACGATCGCGGCCGACCCTAAGCATCTCGGCGCTCGAATCGGCATTACTTCAGTCCTGCACACATGGGGTTCGGCACTCACCCATCATCCGCATGTGCATATGATCGTGCCGGGTGGCGGCATCGCGCTCGACGGCCAGCGCTGGGTGTCGTGCCGGCCGGACTTCTTCCTGCCGGTGCGGGTGCTCTCACGCCTGTTCCGCCGGCTATTCCTGGAGAGGCTCACGGCCGCCCACACGGCTGGACGCCTTAGCTTCTTCGGCAATCACGCTCCGCTCGCCGATGCACAGGCCTTCGCGACTTATCTGGCACCGCTGCGCAGGGCCGAATGGGTCGTCTACTCAAAACGCCCGTTCGGCGGTCCCCAGGCCGTGCTGGCCTATCTCTCGCGCTACACCCACCGCGTCGCCATCGCCAACAGCCGCCTGATCGCGCTGGACCGCAACGGCGTCACCTTCAAGTGGAAGGACTATCGAATCAAAGGGCGTGATCGATACAAGGTGATGACACTCGATACCCACGAGTTCATCCGCCGCTTCCTCATTCACGTCCTGCCAAACGGTTTCCACCGCATCCGCCACTACGGCCTGTTCGCCAGCAGCAACCGGGTCGAGAACATCGCGCGGGCGCGAGAGTTGCTTGTCGTCCCAGAGCCTCAGACCGAACCTGCCGATGCCCTCGACGGCAGTGACCCGCGTTCCTGCCCACACTGCGGCGGCCGCATGATCATTATCGAGACCTTCGCGCGTGGCTCGATGCCTCGGCATCGGCCGAAAGCTCCGATGGTAGCAACCAGGATCGACACCTCATGACGAGGCCCGGGCCACGATCAGGCAAATTGCTAGGCGGCCTTAGCGAGTTCGCCATCGCCAGCGACGGCGATCGCCCAAATGTCCAACCGTCCCCTCAAATCGCCCAACAATCTTCATCGTTAGACGCAAGCGGCCTCTGGCTCCTCAGCCATATTGCTGCAGGCCAGGGCACGGGATCATCTCGCCCTCGCTCACGCGCATCATCTGCGGCAATCAAATCCCCATAGCGCCTGCCGCACAGCCTCACGTTCCCCCAGCGCGGTTTCCTCCCTTGGAGGTTTTCGTACGCCGACCCCTCAGCCCGCTGCACCCTCAATCATGGGGCCGGCATCCGAAAACCTTCACAGAAGGAGACTCATGCTACGCGGCAATGTGGAAGTTACCCGATCACCTCATCGGCACGGGCAACTTTCGAGAACGGCCGGATCAGCGCACCTTAGGGTTGGCATGGAACCAATAGGGCATCAGGTCTGACCCACGATGTTCCAGCGGTAGTAGGGCGCCCGTTCGCCGCACAGAAAGCGAACGGCATCGATTGTGTCCACGACCATCGAGACCATGTTCGTGACGAACAGCACGACCAGCCAGTTGGCCAAAGCCGGTTGACCGATAATGGTGTCGATACGCGTCGCCATCCATGCGAACATCGGAACCCAGAGGACATGGGTCGTACCGAGGATGCGTGTGAATCCAATGAGCTGATAGATCAGCGTCTGAGCTGCGACCGCAATCGCGGTCACTGCTAGAACGACCTGTGCCTCGATATGCGTGATGAACCAGAGACACGCGACGTTGACGCCGACGAGCCACACGCACCACAGACGCGGAACGGGGCGAAACCGGAGGAAGATCACGCCGAAGATTTCCAGCATGCGCATCAGAAAGCCAATCATATTCATCTCCATTACCGAGGCCGATCCGGCCCTGCGGAATGGAATAGGCGGGAGCAGAGCCAATCCGATAGTGCGCGATTTGGAGTAATCAACTACGCTTTCCGTAGTTGACGGGGCGGAGGCATCAGGCGAAAGAAATCGGATGCGCCAATACGGTCAGTTCTGTCCGATAGCAAAATCAGCCGAGATCATCGGTGATCCCTGGTCGATTCTGATCGTGCGTGAACTGCTGCTCGGAAGCAGCCGATTCAACGTCCTGCAACGGGGGCTTCCCCGCATTTCGCCTACGGTTCTCAATACGCGCCTGAAGGAGCTGGAAGAGCGAGGCGTGATCATCAAGCGCCGCCTGAACGGCCAGCGCGGCTACGCCTATCACCTGACGGCGGCGGGGCGCGAGCTTTCTGCTGTGGTGGAGGCGCTGGCGGTCTGGGGGATGCGCTGGGCGCGCGACGAGATGGGGCCGGAGGATCTCGACGTGTCCTTCCTGATGTTCGACATCCAGCGACGAATTGACAAGACCGCTCTGCCGGAGGGCGAAACTGTGCTGTGCTTTCAGTTTACGGATGTAAAGAACAAGTTCCGTCATTGGTGGCTGATCTGCAAAGGCAGCGAAGTAGACCTGTGCTACGAAGATCCCGGCAAGGATGTGGACTGCTATGTCACGGGCTCCTCACGCGACATGATCGGTATTTGGATGGGCGATATTCCCCTATCCAAAGCACTGAAGGCGGACAGTCTTCAGCTCACGGGCGAGCGTCATTTGTGCCGGACTTTCCCGAGGTGGTTTACTCTCTCGGCGGCAGCGAAAACGCCGAGACCGACACCAGCGGAACGGCTATCCGGCGATTGGCCCAGATAAACTCCAACGCCTCTTCCGGTTGCTCGCTGCTGCCGAAATGGCGCCCTGACGTGTCGTGACCCTCGCTCATTGC
>DATFVP010000280.1:0-6998 GCA_035260285.1 Methyloceanibacter sp. | reverse complement strand
GGGGCGACGATGGCACTAAGCAATGCCGAACGACAGGCGCGATGGAGGCAGAAGCGAGCCGAGGAAATGGCCACGCTCCGGCGAGCGGCAAAAGATGGGCGGTTACGTAACGATGCCAAGACGACGACCCGCGAACTAGAGAAGCGCATCCGCCAACTCTGGGGTGAACTTGCCAGTGAGCGTGCCAAGGCAACCCGCGAGGCGCTTCTGGCGGAGAACGACGAGTTGAAGCGTCAATTAAAAGGAAAAAATACGGAGGTCGCCAACCTCAAGCGGAAATTGGATCTGGAAGTGCGTAAAGCGAAGGCGAGGGGCCTCTTTATGACGAAAAGCCAGCACCATAGCATGCTCAGTGTGCTGCATCCCGACCGGGCACCAAACGATCCAGCAATGCAGAAGCGGTTAGAGAAAGCGTTTCAGGTGTTCACCGCGCTCAAGATCGTGATCGAGGAATGACACGCTTCGAGATCCGGCAGGCAATGAAAGCGGCAATGTCGGCTCACAGGCCGGTAACTCTCCCAACTCCAGCGGCTGCAACCTAAATCGCAACCTTTTCTAAATCTTGATTTTTCGAATACCGCTTAAGTTATTGATTTTGTGGTGAGCCCGCCGGGATTCGAACCCGGGACCCCTTGATTAAAAGTCAAGTGCTCTACCGGCTGAGCTACGGGCTCTCCCATGGCCGACCATATGGGTGCGTCGCCGTAAAGGTCAACTTAAAGCACGGTCGAAGCCGGCGTCTTGCCAGCGTTGGGCTACGCAAATTACAGCATCGCGAAAGCGGGAAGCTTTCAGTAAGCTCCCGCCATCTTTGCAGACCGGGGAGGGGGGAACTGAGTCATGGCAAGCAAAAAGGCAGGGGGCGGGCTTAAGCGCTATTGGCCGCGCCTTCTCCTCCTCATCCCGTTTTTCGCGGTGTTGTGGGTCCCCTTCTATAATCGGCTCGAGCCTGCGCTTGGCGGCGTGCCCTTTTTCTACTGGTATCAGCTTGCTTGGATCCTGGTCGGCGCCGCGCTCGTGCTCAGTGTCTATCTGATCGAGACCCGAATTACTCATGCGCTCGAGCGGACCCGAACCCTCCTGGAGCGGACGGATGCCCCGGGAGATATCCTTTGAGTTTGCATCTCCCCGCCACGATCGTCTTCGTCGCGCTGTTCCTATTCGTCACCTGGCTCGGTTTTGTCGCGGCACGCTGGCGCAAAGCAGACCTCAACCTGCTGCATGAATGGGGCTTGGGCGGACGCCGCTTTGGCACCATCGTCACCTGGTTCCTGCTCGGCGGCGACCTCTACACCGCCTACACCTTCATCGCCGTGCCCGCGCTCGTCTTCGGAAAAGGGGCGATGGGTTTTTTCGCGGTGCCCTACACCATCCTGATCTACCCCATTCTCTATCTGGTGTTTCCCCGGCTATGGGCCATCGCGCATGCGCGCGGACATGTGACCGCCGCCGATTTCGTTCGCGATCATTTCGGCAGCCGCATGCTCGCGCTTGCCATGGCGCTGACCGGCATCGTCGCCACCATGCCCTATATCGCGCTTCAGCTCGTGGGCATGGAGGTGGTGATCGGCGCGCTCGGTTTCCCCGCTGGCGGCCTGCTCGGCCATCTGCCACTCATCATCGCTTTCACCATTCTCGCCGCCTTCACCTATACCAGCGGCTTGAGGGCGCCTGCGCTCATCGCCATCGTCAAGGACATGCTCATCTTCATGACGGTGTTCGCCGCGATCGTCTTGATTCCGGCAAAACTCGGCGGTTACGGAGCGATCTTTGCCAGCGTGCCACAGGAGAAGCTCACCCTCGCTCCGCCGGAAGGAGCGAGCCTCGGCTCCCACAGCGCCTACGCCACGCTCGCGCTCGGCTCGGCGCTGGCGCTGTTTCTCTATCCTCATTCCATGACGGGGATCTTAAGCGCGTCGGACGGCAATGTGGTCCGGCGCAACGCGGCACTGCTCGCGGCTTATTCGTTCATTCTGGGGTTGATTGCGCTGCTCGGCTACATGGCCATCGCTGCCGGCGTGGACAAGGATCCGGCCTATGCCGCCGGCTTCACCCAATATGGAGCCAACTTCGCCGTGCCGGCGCTGTTCCTCGCGTCCTTTCCCTCCTGGTTCGTTGGCGTCGCCTTTGCCAGCATCGCCATCGGCGCGCTGGTGCCGGCGGCGATCATGTCCATCGCCTGTGCCAACCTCTTCACCCGGAATCTGTACAAGGAGTTCCTGCGCCCTGACTGCACCGAAGCGCAGGAAGCCACGGTGGCCAAGATCGTATCGCTGGTGGTGAAGATCGGGGCGGTCGTGTTCATCCTCGCCATTCCCCAGGCTTATGCCATCCAGCTACAGCTTCTCGGCGGCATCTGGATCATCCAGCTTCTCCCCGCCATCCTGCTAGGCGTATGCGCGCGTTCCTGCAACGCATCGGCCCTCCTGATCGGTTGGGGCGCCGGGCTTGCGATCGGCACCTATATGGCAGGAACGCAGGGATTTGCGAGCTCGGTCTACCCGCTTTCGGCGTTCGGCGTGACGATTCCCGGTTATGCCGCGCTTTATTCGGTGCTCGTTAACTTCGCCCTCGCCATAGGGCTCACCCCGCTTTTCAATCGCGGCGTGCAACCAACTGACCGATAAGCGGTTGATCGGAGCACGGGGGGCACGGCGCTTGTGCATATGCGCCGGAAATTGGCGCATTTCCGGGGACCAACCCTCGACCCAGGGTGGATAACTCGATAGGCTCTGCCCCGTCTGGACCAACGACCCTCGAGAGGGAGAACAACTATATGGCAAACGACAACCAGGCCGGCGGTAGGACGTTCCTCGCTATCGTCTTGGGAGGCATCGTCCTTGCTCTCGTGATTGC
This sequence comes from Methyloceanibacter sp., assembly GCA_035260285.1. Lineage (GTDB taxonomy): Bacteria > Pseudomonadota > Alphaproteobacteria > Rhizobiales > Methyloligellaceae > Methyloceanibacter. Next base: position 4,142 of record DATFVP010000280.1, on the reverse strand, counting down.
TGCCTATTTCATGTATGGGCACAAGGCCGAGGCCCCCGCGCCGGCGCCAGAGCCGCCGAAAACTGAAGCTCCGGCCCCGGCTCCGGCACCCGAGCCGACGCCTGCTCCGACGCCTCCTCCAGCGCCAGCACCTGAGCCTGCTCCGGCCCCGGCACCAGCACCTGAAGCCGCGCCGCCAGCTCCGGCGCCAGAGGCCGCACCGCCGGCAGCACCGGCACCTGGGGCACCTGCACCCGAGACGCCCGCGCCAGCGCCGGCCCCGGAGGAGCAGAAACCTCCAACGACTCCTTAGGCAAGGTTACCTCTGGGCGATCCTCGAACAGGGATCGCCCAGATGGTCCCCCTCGGGACCGGCGAGACGTGAGGATTGGAGAAGCCTGCCGCGAGACCTCGTCTGGCGGAGGTAGCAATGTTCCGTAACGCTCTGAAATGATCGCTGCCCCTAGGGTCTCTTTACCGCCGAATTGGTGATAGATTATTCGCCTCGAGGCACAGGCTTCGAGACAGGCGCGCTTATGGTTGCACGCGTGTAACCTTGACCAGCAGGGGCTTAGAGCCGCGGCCCGTCGTTTGACCTCTGACGGGACTTAATCCGTGAGCTTCGCGCGTGCCGCCTTAGGGTTGCGCCGGCATCGAACAGTGCGAATGATTTGGGAGGGGAGCGCCCCTGATGCAGAAGACAAGCGCCAAAGGCTACTCGCGTGGCCGTCGCCTCGTGCTGGTCGGCGTGCTGCTCGCCTTCATGGTGCTGCTCCCCGTGTTCTGGCATCCGGCCGAAGAGATCATGCAGCGCGAGACGGCGGGTCCGAAAGATCTTGCCACAGAGCCGCTCAAGACGGTCGCCGCCAAGCCGGACAAGTCGCCACCGAAATCGGTGCCGGTCGAGGCTGCCTCGGTCGCCAAAGGACCTCTCACCGAACGGGTCACGGCCGTGGGCAGCCTTCGCTCAGATGAATCGGTGGTGATCAGCTCCGAGATCGCCGGCCGCATCATCGACATTCATTTCAAGGAGGGCACGCCGGTGGAGCGCGGCGCGCCGCTGATCACCCTCGACGACTCAGTCGATCAGGCCGAACTGCATCAGGCTGAAGCCAAGCGGCGGTTGGCGCAGCAAAGCAACGAGCGGGTGTCGGAGCTGTTCTCGCGCAAGATCTCAAGCGCGAGCTCGAAGGACGAAGCCGAGAGCAATCTCGCCGTCGCCAACGCCGCCATGGAGCTGGCCAAGGCCCATATCGAGAAGACCAAGATCGTTGCGCCGTTCGCTGGCATCGTCGGCCTACGCCAGGTGAGCATCGGCGAATATATCACGCCAGGGCAGGCGTTGGTCGGCCTCGATGCCATCGACCCGATCAAGGTCGACTTCAAGATTCCGGAAAAATATCTGCCGACGGTTCACACCGGCCAGTCGATAGAGATCAAGGTTGACGCCTATCCGAATGACACCTTCAAGGGCGAGGTGTATGCCATTGATCCGCGCGTGGACATCGAAGGCCGCTCCATTTTCATTCGCGCCCGCGTGCCCAACGACGATCAGAAGCTCCGGCCTGGTCAGTTCGCCCGCGTCACGCTGATCCACGAAGTGAAGCCCAACGCGCTCACCGTGCCGGAGGCCGCCATCGTGCCAAAGGGCGAAGACCAATTTGTTTTCAAGGTGGTCGACGGCAAGGCGCAGCTCGCCAGGGTCTCGATTGGCACGCGGCGCGAAGGCCGCGTCGAGCTGGTTGACGGCGTGGCAGCCGGCGAGATCGTAATCACCGCCGGCCAACTCAAGATCCGCGACGGCGCAGCGGTGACCGTGGTTCCGGCGCAGGAGCCCAAGGCGTGAAGCTTTCCGAAGTCTCGATCCATCGCCCGGTCTTCGCCACGGTGATGAGCCTCGTGGTGACGCTCGTCGGCCTCGTTGGCTATAGCCGCCTAAGCGTGCGCGAATACCCCAATATCGATCCGCCGGTGGTGACCGTCACGACCGACTATCCTGGCGCTAGCGCCCCTATCGTCGAGACCCAGGTCACTAAGGTGCTCGAGGATTCGCTCTCAGGCATCGAGGGCATAGACTACATCACCTCGATCAGCCGCCAGGAAGAGAGCCAGATCACCATCCGTTTCAAGCTCGAGCGCGATCCTGATGATGCGGCCGCCGATGTGCGCGACCGCACCGCGCGGGTCAGGGGGCATCTCCCCGACGAGATCGACGAGCCTGTGATCCAGAAGATCGAGGCCGACGCCCAGCCGATCCTTTACATCGCGTTCTCCAGCGATCGCCACTCTGCCCTCGAGATCACCGATTACGCAGAACGCTACGTCAAGGATCAGCTGCAGACGCTGAGCGGGGTCGCCGCCGTGACCATATTCGGCGAGCGCGAATATTCCATGCGCATCTGGCTCGATCCCGAGCGGCTCGCCGCCTACAACCTCACGCCCCAGGACGTCGAGAACGCGCTTCGCAGGCAGAATGTCGATGTGCCGGCAGGCCGCATCGAGAGTGTGCAGCGCGAATTCACCGTGTTGTCCGAGACCGACCTCAAGACGCCGCAGCAATTCGACGATCTCGTGCTTAAGGACGTGAAGGGCTATCTCGTCCGCCTTTCCGACGTCGGCAATGCCGAGCTTGGGCCCTTGGACGAGCGCCGCATCGTCCGCTTCAACGGCAAGCCCGCCATCGCGCTCGGTGTGGTGAAGCAGGCGACAGCCAATCCGCTCGACGTCTCCAACGAGGTGGCGGCGGCGATGCCCGGCATCCTCGCTTCGCTGCCCGAAGGCATGATTGCCAAGGTCGCTCACGACAAATCGATCTTCATCCGCGAGTCGGTGAAGAACGTCTACGAGACCATCGGCGAAGCCATCCTGCTCGTGGTGCTGATCATCTTTCTGTTCCTGCGTTCGTTCCGCGCCACGCTCATCCCACTCGTCACCATCCCAGTTTCTCTCATCGGCGCCTTTGCGCTGATGTACATGCTCAATTTTTCCATCAACACCCTCACGCTGCTTGCGCTCGTGCTGGCCATTGGGCTCGTCGTCGACGACGCCATCGTCATGATGGAGAACATCTACCGCCACGTCGAAGACGGCGAGGAGCCGGTTGAGGCGGCGCTGATCGGCAGCAAGGAGATCGGCTTCGCCGTGCTCGCCATGACGCTGACGCTTGCTGCGGTCTACGCCCCCATCGGCTTCATGTCCGGCAACACCGGCAGGCTCTTTACAGAGTTCGCCTGGACGCTCGCCGGCGCGGTGATCGTGTCAGGCTTCGTGGCGCTGACTTTGTCGCCGATGATGTGCTCGAAGCTGCTTCACCGCAGCGAAAATCACGGCTGGTTCTACCGCGCGATCGAGAGCGGCCTGCGCGGTCTCACCTCAGGCTACCGCGCCCTGTTGCGCGGTTCCCTCATGGTCAGGCCGCTGATCCTGCTGATCGGCCTGTCGGTCGCCGGCTCGAGCTATTTCCTGTTTTCCGCGCTCAAGTCTGAGCTTGCGCCGACCGAGGATCAAGGACTTCTCGTCGGCATCATCCAGGCGCCTGAAGGCTCGACCATCGAGTATACCGACAGCTACGCCAAGAAACTCGAGGAGATCTTCGCCAAGGTTCCTGAAACCGAGCGCTATTTCGTGGTCTCGGGCAGACCCACCGTGTCGCAAGGAACCACATTCCTGAAGCTCAAGCCGTGGAGCGAGCGCACCCGTACCCAGCAGCAAGTCGCCTCGGAACTCGCGCCGCAGATGATGGCGATTCCGGGGGTCGTCGCCTTTCCAAGCAGCCCGCCGCCGCTTGGTCAGGGCATACGCGACAAGCCGATCCAAATGGTGATCGAGACCTCGCGGCCTTATGCCGAGCTGCAGGTCATGGTCGACAAGATGCTGGACAAGGCCGCCGACAATCCGGGCCTGGTCAATGTCGATACCGATCTCAAGCTCAACGCGCCGCAGCTCGAAGTGGACATCGACCGCGACAAGGCTGCGGCGGTCGGCGTCGAGGTGGAGACCTTGGGGCGCACGCTCGAAACCCTGCTCGGAGGCCGCCAGGTCACCCGCTTCAAGCGCGAGGGTGAGCAGTACGACGTGATCGTGAAGGTCGCCGACATCGACCGCCGCAACCCGGAAGATTTGCGCCGCATCTATGTGCGCGGGCGCGGCGACACCATGATCCC
>DATFVP010000279.1:0-3120 GCA_035260285.1 Methyloceanibacter sp. | reverse complement strand
TTGGTCAAGTTGGGTATTTAACGACTAAAAAAGGGTAGGCGATGGGTATGGCCCTGAACATGGGGATGCGCGAGAACGTCGGCGAAGCAAACGACCTCAAGACTCGATATCTTGTCTCTTTGGAGCTCATCGAGCGGATCCATCGATTACTGCTCGATGTCATCAAGGACGAGTTCGAACGCTTGGGCCGGACCGACGTCAACAGCGTGCAGGCCCTGTTGCTCTACAACATCGGCGACGCCGAGCTGACCGCAGGCGAGCTCACGAGCCGCGGCTACTATCTCGGCTCGAACGTCTCCTACAATCTCAAGAAGCTCGTCGATGCCGGTTACATCGACCATCAGCGCTCGACCGTTGATCGCCGTTCCGTGCGCGTGAAGCTCACCGACAACGGCCAGGAGGTCTGTAAGCTGGTGAACACCCTCTATCAGCGCCAGCTCAAGTCGCTCGAACAGGTCGGCGGCATCGGCAGCGACGATCTCCAAGTGCTCAACAAGGCGCTCATCCGTTTGGAGCGCTTCTGGACCGACCAGATTCGCTACCAGCTCTAGCCCGCAAAGACGCGTAGCCAAGGCGTGACCGGCCGGAGGAGGAAGGAAGCCTCCCGGGTTTAAGTCTTTGGCGGTTGCGGTCTTTCAGCCCAAAATCGCCCCATTCGGGGGCTAGACGTTGAATTGGCTTGCGCCAAGCCGAGCACGCGATTCGTCAACCGCGCTGCGCTCCGGACGCTGAGGGTTGGCGGTTTGTGACGTTTCCATGTGAGCGTTCGCGCTAGAGTGTCAGGGCAAAAGCGCTTATATTCGAGCGGGATGTAGCCGCAGGTGACGGGGGAGCGGCGAATGCTGAAGGGTCAGGGCAAGAGGGGCGGAGCGATCTCTGCGGCTGCGGGTTTCGCGCTTGCGCTGTTGGCAACAAGTCTCGTTCCGGCCAATGCCGGTCCCTTTTCCTGGCTGACCGGCAAGAATCAGCAGCAGCAAATCCAGCCGCCGCCGCCGAGCGGCCGCCCCGGACTGTTTCCCTTCTTCGGCGGGGGCCGAAACAATCAGCAATGGCAGGGCGCCGGGCCCGACCCGGTGACGGCGCCGCATGCCTCCGAGCTTCCGCGCGACGATCCCGAGGCGTTGCTCATCACCAATCCGCCTCTCGGCTCGCCCACGCTTGCCACGCGCAATATCGAGGCGACCAGGGTGGCAATCGAGAAATACAAGGTGATGGTCGCGCAAGGCGGTTGGCCGACTGTTCCGGCCAAGCCCATGAGGCCGGGCCAGCGCGGCCAGGAGGTCGAGATTTTACAGCGGCGGCTCGAGATCACTGGCGACCTCGTCGGCCAAAGCGTGCCGGGCGAGTACGACGCCGCTGTCGTCGCCGCCGTGAAGACGTTTCAGACGCGTCATGGAATCGGCGCCACGGGCATCGTCGACACCAAAGCGGTGATCCAGGCGCTGAACACTCCGGCCTATGTCCGGCTCGCACAGCTTCAATCGAGTTTAAGACGGCTGCAAAGCCTCACGCCCAACGGGGCTGGCCGCTACGTCGTGGTCAATATCCCTGCGGCGCAAGTCGAGGCGGTTGCGGGCGGCGAGGTCGTCTTGAGAGAAATCGCCGTGGTTGGCAAGCCCGAGCGGCCGACCCCGGAAATCTCGAGCAAAATTCAGGAGATCAATTTCAATCCGTACTGGTACGTGCCGCGCACCATCATCATCAAAGATCTCGTGCCCAAGGGCCGCGAGTTCGCCCGCAGAGGCCAGGACATGCTCGCCGCCTACCACATGCAGGCCTTCGACGCCGCCGGCAATCCGCTCGACCCGCGCCAGATCAATTGGAACAGTCCCGAAGTGTACAACTACAATTTCCGGCAGCTTCCTCATGGCGAGAACTCGCTCGGCTTCGTGAAGATCAACTTCCCGAACAAGGACAGCGTCTACATGCACGACACGCCGCTCAAGAAGCTATTCAGCCAAAACGTTCGGTTCGAAAGCTCCGGCTGCGTGCGCGTGTATAATGTCGAGCAGGTGGTCGCCTGGATTTTGCGCGATACGCCGGGCTGGAGTTACGAGCGGATCGTCTCGATGAAGCAGACCGGCGAACAGATCGACGTCAAGCTGTCGAAGCCGGTTCCGGTCTATCTCGCCTATATCAGCGCCTGGGGAACGCCCGACGGCCAGGTGAACTTCCGGCCCGACATTTACGGCCTCGACGGCGCATCCACGACCGCTTCAGCCTATTGATCGCCCGACGCGGCTCGCAGCGGCCGCAGGGCACGGGCTTGCTTTGCCTTCGCCAACGCCTAGCCTGTTGCTGGCGCGCCTTCGCGACATGTGGTAGAGCGGGCCAAATACCCAAGGGAGGAAGGCACGCGGCAACAGCCGGTGCGCGGAGCTTCCCGGCGGGAGTAAGCTCGAGGAGCAGTCGGCCATGACGGCAAGTGATGCAAGACGCGCTGCGGCGCGCGAGAACGCCTTCTTCACCAAGCATCTTGCGGAAAGCGACCCCGAAGTCTGGGGGACGATTGATAAGGAATTCGAGCGTCAGCAGCATGAGATCGAGCTGATCGCTTCGGAGAACATTGTTTCTCAGGCCGTGCTCGACGCCGCCGGCACGCTGCTCACCAACAAATATGCCGAAGGTTATCCGGGACGCCGTTATTACGGCGGCTGTCAATATGTCGACGTGGTCGAGCAGCTTGCCATCGACCGCGCCAAGCGCCTTTTCAACTGCGCCTTCGTCAACGTCCAGCCCCATTCCGGCTCGCAGGCCAATCAGTCGGTGATGCTTGCGCTTATCAAGCCGGGCGACACGGTCCTCGGCATGTCGCTCGCCCATGGCGGCCACCTGACCCATGGTGCGCCGCCCAATCTGTCCGGCAAGTGGTTCAACGCCGTGCAGTACGGGGTGACCAAGACCGATAACCGCATCGACTACGACGAGGTCGAGTGGCTCGCCAAGGAGCACAAGCCGGCGCTCATCATTGCTGGAGGCTCCGCCTATCCGCGCGTCATCGACTTCCCGCGCTTCCGCCAGATCGCCGATTCCGTCGGCGCCCTTCTGATGGTCGATATGGCGCATTTCGCCGGGCTCGTCGCCGCTGGCCTGCACCCGAGCCCGCTGCCGCATGCCCAT
>DATFVP010000278.1:0-14978 GCA_035260285.1 Methyloceanibacter sp. | reverse complement strand
CGCGAACGAGATCAGGATTCCGGCGATGATGACGAGAGTCGGCAGCGCGGTCGCCTCGAGCGAGACCGCCAGGCCCTGGATGATGTTGGTGCCGTGGCCGGTGATCGATGCGGTGGCGATCGACTGGACCGGGCGGAAATTGGTCCCGGTATAGTACTCGGTGATCCAAACGATCAGGCCGGTCACCACCAGCCCGACGACCCCGCAGACGAAGAGATTGATACCGGTGTACTGCACGCCTCGAATCGGTCCGGGGCCGACCAGCAGATGGGTGACGAGCGCGACGCCGACGAGCGAGAGCACGGCGCTCGCGATGAATCCCTTATAGAGCGCGCCCATGATCGACTGGCTGGCGCCGAGCTTGACGAAGAACGTGCCGATGATCGAGGTGATGATGCAGGCGCCGCCGATTGCGAGCGGCAACGTCATCATCCGCAGGGTCAGGTCGGGAGTGCCGGTGAAGAAAATCGACGCCAGCACCATGGTGGCGACGGCGGTCACCGCGTAGGTCTCGAACAGGTCGGCCGCCATGCCGGCGCAGTCGCCGACATTGTCGCCGACGTTGTCGGCGATCGTAGCCGGATTGCGCGGATCGTCCTCCGGAATGCCGGCCTCGACCTTGCCCACCAGGTCGCCGCCGACGTCGGCGCCCTTGGTGAAGATGCCGCCGCCGAGACGGGCAAAGATCGAGATCAGCGAGGCGCCGAAGCCGAGCGACACCAGAGCGTCGACAACCTGACGCGATGCCGGCTCATAGCCCATGACCTTGGTGAGGATGAGGAAGTAGACCGAGACGCCGAGAAGTGCCAAGCCCGCGACCAGGAGCCCGGTGATGGCGCCGGCGCGAAAGGCGAAGCTAAGGCCGTCGCCGAGGCTCTTGGTTGCGGCCTGCGCCGTGCGCACATTGGCGCGTACCGAGACGTTCATGCCGATATAGCCGGCGGCGCCGGAGAGCACAGCGCCGATGGCAAAGCCGATCGCCTGCGGCAGCCCGAGCAGATAGGTGAGGACGAGGAAGATGACCACGCCGACCGCGGCGATCGTTGTGTACTGGCGCGCGAGATAGGCCGCAGCGCCTTCCTGGATCGCCGCCGCGATTTCCTGCATGCGCGGCGAGCCAGCGTCGGCGGCAAGCACGGCCCGCGTGGTTACCACGCCGTAAACGATCGAGAGACCGCCGCAAGCAATGATCAGGTAAAGCATTATGGTCATAACGGAATTGTCCCCGTTCTTTTGGTTGAATTGGCAGGAATTGGGGTGAGCGCGCGCGGCACCAGCAAGGTTCCGCTGCCTAACTCGCCCAAGGCGTGAACTTGGGGCGGAAAATGCCAAAGTTGAAGCGGCGACGCAACCTATGCCTAAGTCCTTGGCAGGGTTCGATTTGGCGGGTCGGCCTGGAAATGGGTGAAGCCAGTGCGGTCGAGCTTGAGCGGGCGCCTCTCCCCGTCCACGACCGCGACCTCGTCGCCGCCGGCGACGACCTCGCCGATGGCCGTGACCGTGACGCCGTGGTCTTGCGCTTCCTTCTCGAAGCCGTTCGCATGAGATGCTTCCATGGCGGCCAAGATTTCGTAGTCGTCGCCGGCAGTGATCAGATCGGCGAGAAGCTCAGGCTTTTTTGCCACCACCTTGGCAGCGGCGGCCGAGAGCGGCACGCGAGCGGCCTCGATCGTGGCGCTGACGCCTGAAGCACGGCAAAGCTTGGTAGTATCGCCGACGAGCCCGTCAGAGATGTCGATTGCCGCGCGGGCGCATTCGCGGAGCGGCAGGACCAGGGCATGCCGCGCCAAGGGGCGTTGATAGCGCTGAATGAGAAAGGCGCCGTCCTCATCTGACAGGCCCCATTCCGCTGCAAGCTGCGGTTGGCGCAAGAGCTTCAAGCCAAGTGCTGCGTCGCCGATCGTGCCGCTGACGCAGAGCCTGTCGCCGGGGATCGCGCCGCGGCGCAACACCGCTTCGCCTTGCGGCACGAAGCCGATCGCGGTGACCGTGACGGTGAGCGGACCGAGCGTGGCGCAAGTGTCGCCGCCGACGAGATCGATGCCGGACTCCTCTTGCGCCGCCTGGAGGCCTACGACGAAGGCCTCGAGCCAAGGCGGCGTCGGAAGGTCGGGCAAGGCCACGCTCAGGAGGTAGATATATGGCCGCGCGCCCTTGGCCGCGAGATCGGAGAGGCTGACGGAAAGCGCCTTGTAGCCGACGGTGTCAGGCGGGTCGTTGGCAAGAAAATGCACGCCTGCGGTGATGGTGTCGCAGGTGGCGACGAGCTCCTGGCCTTCAGGGATCGACAACACCGCCGCGTCGTCGAGCAGGCCGAGGCCCGCGGGGTTGGTGGCGAGTGGCGCGAAATAGCGGGCAATGATGTCGAATTCACCGCTCGCCTCGCGTTTGCCGGGCCCGTTAGGCACCGCCGGAGTCCTGACGGGCGAATTCTAGCGGCCGTTCCTCGTGGCCGAGCTTGTCGAGAATGCCGTTGACCACCTTCGGCTCTTCGCCCTCGAAGAAGGCATGCGCCAGATCGACATATTCGGTGATGACGACGCGCGACGGCACGTCCTTGCGCATCAGCATCTCGTAGGCGCCGGCGCGCAAGATGGCACGCAGGATCGAATCGACGCGGTTGAGCCGCCAGCCTTCCGCGAGGTGACGATCGACGAGCGGGTCGATGCGGCGCTGCTCGCGCACCACGCCCTCGATAATGTCGCGGAAGAACTGCGCCTCGGCGTCGCAATATTGATTGCCTTCGACTTCCTGGCCGAGCCGGTGAGCCTCGAACTCGGCAATCACATGGTTGAGGTCGATGGCGGTCATGTCCATTTGGTAGAGCGCCTGGACGGCAGCGAGTCGCGCCGCGGTTCGTGCCTGGGGACTTCGTCCTGAAGCAGGCTTCTTTTGGCCTGAATCGGTCATCAGCGCCGGCTCGCCGAGGAGAAATTTTGCTCGATTTGCATCAGCGCGAGACAGGCGCGGGCCGCGTCGCCGCCTTTGTTGCGTCCCGTGATGCTCGCCCTGGCCAGGGCCTGAGCGCGGCTGTCGCAGGTGAGGATGCCGTTGCCGAGCGGCACGGCGTGCTCGACGGCAAGCGCGTGCAAGCCGGCGGCGGACTCGCGCGCCACGATGTCGTAATGCGTGGTCTCGCCGCGGATGACGCAGCCAAGGGCAATGCAGCCGCGATGGCGCCCTGCCCGGCCGACGAAGCCGGTAGAAAGCGCGAGGCTGAGCGCAAGCGGGATCTCGAGCGAGCCAGGGACGGCGATCCGCTCATATTCGATGCGGCGGCCTTCGAGTTCGTCGACCGCGCCCCGGGCGAGCTCATCGGCGATGTCCTCGTAGAAGCGAGATTCGATGATCAGCACCGAGCGCGGAGATTTGCGGCTCATGACGCGAGGCTCCGATGACCGACGACCTTGAGCCCGTAGCCCTCAAGGCCGACGATCTTGCGAGCCGGGGAATTGCTCAACAGCACCATCTCGCGCACTCCGAGATCGAGCAGGATTTGGGCGCCGATGCCGTATTCGATCAGCCGCTGCTGGCCGCTCTGCTCGGGCTTCTCTTCGTTCCTCAGCCTGGAGGAGATGGCGTCAGGCCTGCTTTCGCGGATCAGCACGATCACACCGCGGCCCTCGCGGCCGATAATGTCCATGGCCTTGTGCACGAGAGTCTCGCGATGGCCGCCCGCGCCCAAAATGTCGTCGAGCGTGTTGGTAGCATGTACGCGGGCGAGCACGGGACCGCCGTCACTCACGTCTCCCTTCACCAGCGCCACGTGCTCGGCGGGATCGACGGTGGTGGCATAGACCTTGAGGGCAAAGGTCCCGCCATGGGCGCTTGTGATGGTGGCCTCGGCCACCACCTTGACCAGATGATCGTAGCGCAGCCGATAGGCGATCAGGTCGGCGATGGTGGCGATCTTGAGCCCATGACGCTGCGCGAAGGCAACGAGGTCCGGCAGACGCGCCATGGTGCCGTCATCATTCATGATCTCGCAGATCACGCCAGCCGGGTAGAGGCCGGCGAGCCGGGCGATGTCCACGGCGGCCTCGGTGTGGCCGGCGCGCACGAGCACGCCACCGTCCTTGGCCACCAGCGGGAAAACATGGCCAGGGGTCATGATATCCCGGAAGTCCTTGGTGGGGTCGATGGCGACGGAGATGGTGTGGGCGCGGTCGTGCGCCGAGATGCCGGTCGAGACGCCCTCGCGCGCCTCGATCGATACGGTGAAGGCGGTGGAGTGCCGCGCGCGGTTGGAGCGCGACATCAGCTCAAGATGAAGTTGCTTGGCGCGATCGGCGTTGAGCGACAGGCAGACGAGCCCGCGGCCATGCTTGGTCATGAAGTTGATGGCGTCGGGCGTCGCCATCTGCGCCGGAACGACGAGGTCGCCTTCGTTCTCGCGCTCCTCGGCATCGACGAGGATGAACATGCGCCCGTTGCGGGCGTCCTCGATCACCTCCTCGATGGGCGAGAGGGCCGGGTGATAGCGCGTTTGGCTGACAATATTCACGTGTTACCGATCCTGTTCCGACAGGGGGCGGCTTGCCGTGAGGCGGCCTGCCGCGATGCGCTCGACGTAGCGCGCAAGCAAATCCACCTCAAGGTTTACCAGATCGCCGGGCTTGCGGTCTCCCCACGTGGTGTGGGTCAAGGTATAGGGGATAATGTTCACGCCGAAGCGCGCGCCGTTCACCTCGTTTACCGTGAGCGACACGCCGTTAAGCGCCACCGAGCCTTTGAGCGCGATAAACGCGGCGAATTCCGTCGGGGCGTCGAGCACGAACCTCACGCTGTCATCATCCTCGGTCATTTCCGTCACGCGGGCCAATCCGTCGATATGGCCAGTCATCAGATGGCCGCCGAGCTCCGAGCCGAAGGAAAGCGAGCGCTCGAGATTGATGCGGGTCCCCTGCTTCCAACGTCCGAGCGTGGTGCGGGCGGCGGTTTCGTTGGAGACGTCGACCTCGAACACGGCGCCGCCATCGGCGCCTTCCTTGACGGCCGTCACCGTAAGGCAGCAGCCGTCGCAGGCGATGGACGCTCCCAAGGCCATGCTCGCGGGTTCGTAGTGGCCGGCGATCTTGAGCTTGGCGCAGTCACGGGCAGAAACCGTGCCTATGTCGGTGACAATGCCGGTGAACATTTCCTCTGTCTCTGCCACCAGGTCATGTGGTCTGGCCCGAAGGTCCGCTCCTGGGTCAGCGTGAAATGACCGCTGTCGGTAAGCCGATCAAGCCCTTCGCTGACAAAGGGTAACAGGCCGTCGCTGCCGGCAGGTGTGGAGCCTTGGTATATGACCGCCTCATCGACGAGGTCGCCATCGAGGAAGACATGTGCGACCGACGGGCCGCCTTCGACCAGGAGGCGGGTGATGCCGCGCCCGGCGAGCTGATCTAGCGCCTCTCTGATGGCGGGAAGACCGTGGGCATCGATCTCGACCGGAATGATCTCGGCGCCAACCTCTTGCAGCGCGGAGGCATTGGGCTCCATCTCGTCGCGCGCACAGATGAACCACACCGGCACCATCTCGTCCTCGAACAGGCGGGCGTCGGTCGGTGTGCGGAGGCGGCGATCGAGGATCACTCGTACCGGTGAGCGGCATTCCATGCCGGGAAGGCGGCAGGTAAGACTCGGATTGTCGGCGACCACGGTGCCGCGGCCAACCAAGATGGCGTCGGTGCGGGCGCGCAAGAGATGGGCATGGGAGCGGGCAAGATCTCCGGTGATCCAAGTCGGCGCGCCTCCCTCGCCGCGCGGCACGAGACCGTCGCTGCCGACGGCTAGCTTCAAGGTGACCGCCGGGCGGCCTTCGGTGACCCTGAGCACATGGCCGAGCGTTACCTCGCTGGCCTCATCGTGGAGCACGCCCTCGGTTACCTCGATGCCTGCGGCGCGCAGCCGCGCGATCCCGTGGCCAGCAGTGCGCGGATCGGGATCGCCCATGGCGACCACCACGCGCGCCGGGCCCGCCGCAGCAATGGCGTCGGCGCAGGCCGCTCCCCTGCCCTCATGGGCGCAAGGTTCAAGCGTCACATAGAGGGTTGAGTCGGCAACGGAGCGTCCGGCCCGCTCTAGGGCAACCGCCTCGGAATGGGGGCGTCCGCCTGGCGCCGTGACCCCGCGGCCGACGATCTCGCCGGAAGCGCCCACCACCACGCAACCGACGGAGGGGTTCGGCCATGTGGTGCCGAGGCCGCGTCTCGCAAGCGCGAGCGCTTGCGCCATATGGGACTCGTCTTTGTCGCTCATGGCTTTAAGGATTGCGACGCTAATCGTCGGCAGAAGCTGTTTCTTCGGCGGTCTCCCCGCCGGCTAGCTCGCCGAGCAGGGCCTCGAAGTCCTTGGCCTCACGGAAGTTCTTGTAGACCGAGGCAAAGCGCACATAGGCGACATCGTCCAGAGCTTTCAAGGCCTCCATCACCAGCCTGCCGATGGTCTGCGACTGAATGTCGTTCTCGCCCATGTTCTCCAGGCGTCGCACGATGCCGCTCACCATGCGCTCCACCCGCTCGGGGTCGACAGGGCGCTTGCGCAACGCGATTTGCACCGAGCGCATCAGCTTGTCGCGGTCGAAGGGCATGCGCCGGCCGCTCCGCTTGACCACGGTCAGCTCGCGGAGCTGCACCCGCTCGAAGGTTGTGAACCGGCCGCCGCAGTCGGCACAGACGCGGCGGCGCCTGATGGTGGTGTGATCCTCGCTAGGCCGCGAGTCCTTCACCTGCGTGTTGGTGCTGCCGCAATAGGGGCACCGCATGGGCAACCGCCCTTCTCTGTTCCACCCTCGCGACTCTTACCGATAGATGGGGAAGCGCTCGCAAAGCTCGACGGCACGCTTCTTCACGCCTGCCTCGACGGCGGCATTGCCCTCGTCTCCATTGGCAACAAGTCCGTCGAGCACCTCGATGATCATGCTGCCGACCGACTGGAACTCGGTGATGCCGAAGCCGCGCGTGGTGCCTGCCGGCGAGCCCAAGCGGATGCCTGAGGTCACCGCAGGCTTCTCGGGATCGAACGGCACGCCGTTCTTGTTGCAGGTGATGTTGGCGCGGCCGAGCGCCACCTCGGCAGCCTTGCCGGTGAGCTTCTTGGGCCTGAGATCGACCAGCATCAGATGGGTGTCGGTGCCGCCGGATACGAGTGACACGCCACCTTTCACCAGCGTCTCGCCGAGAGCTTTGGCATTGTCGATCACCGACTGGATGTAGAGCTTGTAGGCCGGCGACAGCGCCTCTTTGAAGGCGACCGCCTTGGCTGCGATGATGTGCATTAACGGGCCGCCCTGAAGCCCAGGGAACACCGCGGAGTTGATCTTCTTGCCGATCTCCTCGTCGTTCGACAGCACCATGCCGGCCCGCGGACCGCGTAACGTCTTGTGCGTGGTGGTGGTGACGACATGGGCATGGGGCAGAGGGCTTGGATGGAGGCCGGCGGCCACTAGCCCCGCGAAATGGGCCATGTCCACCATGAGATAGGCGGCGACGGAATCGGCGATGGCGCGGAAGCGCGGGAAGTCGATGACGCGCGGATAGGCCGAGCCGCCGGCGATGATCAGCGCAGGCTTGTGCTCCTTGGCGAGACGCTCGACCTCCTCATAGTCGATGCGGTTGTCGTCCTTGCGCACGCCATACTGCACGGCGGTGAACCACTTGCCTGACAGGTTGGGCGGCGCGCCGTGGGTAAGATGGCCACCATGCGCAAGCGACATGCCGAGCACCGTGTCGCCGGGCTTGATCAGCGCCAGCATCACCGATTGGTTGGCTTGCGAGCCTGAATGAGGCTGCACATTGGCGAAGGCGCAGTTGAACAAGCGCTTGGCCCGGTCGATGGCGAGCTGCTCGACTACGTCGACATACTGGCAGCCGCCGTAATAGCGCTTGCCCGGATAGCCTTCGGCGTACTTGTTGGTGAGGAGCGTACCGGCGGCGTCGAGTACGGCCTGCGAGACGATGTTCTCGGAAGCGATCAGCTCGATCTCGTCCTGTTGGCGGTGCAGCTCGTTCTGGACCGCGCCCCACACTTCCGGGTCAGCATCCTGCAAATGCCTGGTGAAGAAGCCTGAATCGCGCGCCTCAGCACGCCTTGCGTCACTTGCCGCCATCGCCATCACTCCTCGGAACTAAAAGCGCTTCCCACCCTGAAGGTGGATTTCCCCGCAGAAGCGCTCCGCTACTGCGAGGCTCCACGGCATTTGGTTGCCCTTACCACATGTCGGGCGGCGGCGCTAGCAACACCCAAGACAATGGGGTTGAAAGCGCACCTCTCGGCCGTCCGGGCGGCTGCTATTGAACTGCCGATGCGGTCTCGGCGGCGCCGTCGTGGTTGTAGATGTCGGGACGGAAGTTCACCACCCCGTCAGGTGTGGCCCAGGCGCTGATATAGATGAAGTAGACCGGGATCGGCTTGGCGAGTCTGACATCTGCCTGCTCGCTCGTCTGCTTCATGGCCAGCACCCGCTCCATACCCCAGCCCGGCGTGTCGCGCAGGATCCACGTCACCAGGGTCTCGATGTTGTGCACCCGCACGCAGCCCGAGCTCTCGAACCGCACATTGCGTCCGAACAGGCTCTTGAGCGGAGTGTCGTGCATGTACACGGAGTCCTTGTTCGGGAAGTTGATCTTCACGAAGCCAAGGGAATTATCCTGCCAGGGGAGCTGCCGGTAGTTGTAGCCATAGACGGCATCGCCCATCCAATTGATCGAGCGGGAGTCGAGCGGCGCGCCGGAGGCGTCGAAGGCTTCCATATGGTAGGCGGCGAGCATGTCCTGGCCGCGCTGGGCGAATTCCCGCGCCTTCGGCACGAGGTCCTTGTAGACGATGCTGCGCGGCACGTACCAATAGGGATTGAAATTGATCTCCATGATTTTGCTCGAGAGCTCGGGCGTCTGCCGCTCGAACTTGCCGACCACGGCGGCATGGCGTTGGGCTACCTGCCCGCCCTCGACCGCTTCAACCTGCGCGGCTGGGATGTTGACCGTGACGTAGCGGCTGGCGGCGGCCGGCGCCAAGGTTTGCAGCCTCTTCAAATTGGATTGGAGCTGAAGCAGCCGCACGCTCGCCGGCACGTTCATCACGTCGATCGTGGCCCGGTCGATGACGCCGGTCGGCGGCAAAGCGTGACGCGATTGGAACTTGCGCACGGCTTGGGTCAGCGCCTCATCGTATTCGTCTGGGATGCTCTGTCCGGCGAGATCACCACTGATCTCAAGCCGCCGGTGCAGGATCTCGACAGGCTGTCCGTGGGAGCCAGGCTTCATGGCGTAGGCTGGAACGGTCGGCCAGCCCCCTTGCGCCACGATCCCCTGGTAGCGCTGGATCGCAACTTTGGTCGCCTCGATGTTGCGCGTCGAGAGGGTCGGCGTGCCAAGCGCAGGATTGGTGATCCATTGTCGTGTGGCTTCTGTGCCCTCCTCGGGCGGCAGCTCGTCGCCATGGAAGGCGCCTGACTGAGGGGCTCGAGGCGCAGGCTGGAACATTCCGCCGCCACCGCGGTTGCCGAAAAGGCCGCCGCCGTTGGGTGAAGACTGCTGATAGCCGTCGCTGCTGTTCTGGTTGCGGCCGCCAAGCCAGGAAAAGATGCCGGCGTCAGCTCTGTTGCTGGTGGCGATGAGCAGCCCGGGCGCCAGTACGAGCGTCGCGCAAACCGCGGCACTCCTTGCGAAGCCTGTCCATGTTGCCATGTGCCGCTCCCGTCTTTCGCGGCGTCGCGCCAGTTCTAGGCTGTCGGCGCTTTGCCTTTGCTACTCTATCCCGTCCGAGAGCAAGCAAAGCCCGACCCCGTCGCATCGATTGGCAAATCCCCCGGAAGATTCAGTGAGCAACCGAGAGAGTGGCCGTAAGGACAAACGGGTAAGGACCATGATTCCCCTCCGCAGCCGAGCCGACAACTGCACTCCAAACATGAGGCAGGGTGGACCGACGATCAAGGGGTAAACGCCGAATTGGGCGTTTTTGGGCTTGGCGCCTCGAGAAAAACCTGCCCCGGCGAGGATTTCACCGGGGCTGGTCGCGGATTCGCTTGCTAAAGCTGGTAGCGGATCTGATCGGTCCAGAACCGCTCAAGCCTGATCAGCGATTTGTTGAGAGTTTCCAGATCACTGCTCTCGATCCCACCGACCTGCTGTAGGGACTTCAGCTGACGCCGGTATAGCGCGCTTACAACGTCGCAAACCTCGCGGCCCTTCTCGGTGAGGCGCACGCGCACCGACCGCCGGTCGGTATCGGACCGCTGGTGGTTGATATAACCGGACTCAACCAACTTCTTCAGGTTGTAAGAGACGTTCGATCCTAGATAGTAGCCGCGGCTGGTCAGTTCTCCCGCCGTCAGTTCGGCGTCGCCGATATTGTACAAGAGCAGCGCCTGCACGCTGTTCACGTCGGACCGGCCCAAGCGTTCGAACTCATCCTTGATGACGTCGAGAAGCAATCGATGCAGACGCTCGATGAGCTTCAAGGACACGAGATAGCGTCCCTTCAGATCTTCTGGCTGCTCCGCCTTTGTACGAGTCCCTATAGTCAGGGCCACTGTCATACGCCTACCCTCAATAGTTGTTGTTATATCCGAACTTAACGAGAGTTATAAACATGTCGACCTAAAATCCGCTTAATTGGGACACTTAAGATTGCGTGAAATACCGTCACTAATTTTAGATTACCTGTCAGGATAGCGCAATTCGATCAACATAGCGTAATTGGATCAATTCTGGCCAAGCTCGAGTTGGCCGTACGGCGCCTTGGCAAAGAGACTCTCAATTTCGGCGTCGTCAACCTCAGAAAGCGTCGGAGGGCTCCAGCTTGGCTCGCTCCCTTTGCCCACAATACGCGACTTGATGCCCTCGCCATAGTCGGGGCGCGCGATTAGTTGAGAGGCTAGCTTAAACTCCAAGCGCAACGCATCGGCAAGGCTCAGAGTCTTGCCCAGCCGCATTTGCGCGAAGGCCACTTTCAGCGATGTTGGCGACTTCTTGCGGATCTCCGCCGCGGTGATTTTAGCCCAGGCCTCATCCTGACCCCGCTGGGCATCGAGCTGGTCAAGGATCTCCTCGACCGAGGGGGCTCCGAAAATTCGATGGATGACAGGCGTCAGTCTCGCGAGTTCCCCTTCCCCGGGGTCGCGATGAAGCCCATCGAGCAGGCGATCGATTGGGTGATTGTCGCTCACCGCATCCTTGATGACATGGAAATGTGCTGCAGGGATGTAGTGGCTGATCAGACGCAGCCGAAAGGCATCGGCGGGGCCGATGGCGCGGCCGGTCAGCGCCAGATAGAGCCCAAAGTGGTTCTCCAGTCGCGAGAGAAAGTACGTGCCGCCGATGTCGGGCAGGAAGCCGATGCCGACCTGGGGCATGGCCGCCTTGTAGCCCTCCCCCGCCACGCAATGCGTGCCGTAGAGCGTGATGCCGATGCCGCCGCCGAGCAGGAGGCCATTGATGAGGGGTACGTTAGGCCTGATGAATTTCTCAAGCACCCAGCAATGGGTGTAGGCCGCGCGGTAAAAGGCGCGTATGGTGTCGAGCGCGCCCTGCTCGATCCATTCGTGCAAAATCTTGAGGTCGCCGCCGCTGCAGAACACGGTCGGATGGGTCGACTCCATCACCAGGCCATAGATGTGAGGATTTGGCGCCCAGCGCCGGTACTGCTCGCTCAGCGCGTCGAACATTTCGCGGCTGAGCGCGTTTAACCGCGTGGGCCGGTTTAGCGTCACGATGCCCGCGCGATCTTGCTCGCTAAACTCGATGCCGAGCGGCCCGCCCATGATGCATGTTCCCTTTGTCGGAATTCGTGTGTGCCCCTCAAGGGGCGCCCGCGGGCTGCTAGCATCCAATCTTGGAAACCACAAGCCAACGGCTGTTGGATCGTCCGGAATGAGGCTTCGAATCCTTGCCCTTGTCGCGCTTTGCGTCTGGTCTCTCGCCGCCGCAGCCAAATCCGGTGCCGCTCCGCCGCTGCCCGACCGCAATCCGATGCGACCCGGAAAGCCAGCAGAGGCGAAGCCGGTGCTTCCGGGCGAGCAGCCGAGAGTGCCGTGGACCGAGGCGGAAATCGATGCCGCCAAGGCAAAATGCAAGGAGCTGCTCGCCGGAGACCCGCTCGACTACGAAATTCTGCCGCCAATCAAGGAAGGCATTTGTGGGACGCCTGCGCCGGTCCTGTTGCGCGCGGTCGGCATCAACCCGAAGGTGACCATCAATCCACCGGCGACGCTCAGCTGCCCGATGGCTGACGTACTCGGCGAATGGTTGCGCGACACCGTTCAGCCTGAGGCCAAGAAGCTGTTCGGCTCGACGGTGATCAAGATTGAGAACGCGAGCTCCTATGTCTGCCGCAATCGCTATGGCGGCGAGATGACGCCGTTGAGCGAGCACGCGCTCGCCAACGCGTTCGACGTGTCGGAATTCGTGCTCGCCAACGGGGTGCGCATCAGCATCCTGGACGACTGGCCAAAAACCTTGGAACCTCCCCCTCCGCCTAAGCCCAATCCGAACCGCGTGCCTGCGGACGAGGACACGGCATCGAGGCGGGCGCCTGACGGCGAGACGATCAAGGCCGCCAACAAGCCCGCCGTCACCCCGACAAACGCTGACTCAGCCCCGCCGCCCTCACCGCCGCCGGTCGCCAAGGACCCTGAACCTGACCCCAAAACTCGATACGTGATCTATTTGCACGAGGACGCCTGCCGCCGTTTCGGCACGGTGCTTGGACCTGAGGCCAACGCCGCGCACAAAAACCATTTCCACCTTGACATGAAGAGACGGCGCAAAGGTTTCTGCGAGTAGCTCGCCACAAGTACCGTTCGCTACAAGTTGTGTTGGTTATTAGTGGCATTTCGCTCCCCCAAAACCATAATTGGGGGTTTGCTGGCCCCTTGCCACGCCAGGTGCTAGCTTGCCGGCACATCAAAGGCGTATGAGATCGATCGGCTCATGTCCTCACCAAGAGAGAAAACTGTCGCCCTGCGGACCGAGCGCATCAAGCGCGCGCGCGGCAAAACACCCGCGACGCCCGATCCGGGCTTTCCTGCCACGCGTCTGCGGCGCAACCGCCGCTCAGACTGGTCGCGGCGCCTCGTCCGCGAGACGACGCTCACGGCCGACGATCTGATCTGGCCGATCTTTGTCATCGAAGGGAAGAACGAACGCTCGCAGGTTGCAAGCATGTCCGGAGTGGAACGGCTCTCCATCGACCTTGCTGTCAAGGCTGCTGAGACAGCCGCCGAGCTCAAATTGCCAGCGGTCGCGCTCTTTCCGTACACCGAACCATCGCTGCGCGACGAAGAGGCGAGCGAGGCTCTGAATCCGAACAACCTCGTGTGCCGCGCCGTGCGCGCCATCAAGGCACAGGTCGGCGACGTCGGGGTGATCTGCGACGTGGCGCTCGATCCTTATACCAGCCATGGCCATGACGGGCTCCTCGTCGATGGCGAAGTCGACAACGACCGCACCGTCGAGGTGCTGGTACGCCAGGCGCTGAACCAAGCCGACGCCGGCTGCGATATCCTCGCGCCGTCGGACATGATGGACGGGCGCATCGGTGCGATCAGGGACGCGCTCGAGGCAAACGGCTTCACCCAAACCCAGCTGCTTGCCTATGCCGCGAAATATGGCTCGTCCTTCTACGGACCGTTCCGCGACGCGGTGGGATCCGGCGCGATGCTCCACGGCGACAAGCTGACCTATCAGATGGATCCCGCAAACGGAGAGGAGGCGCTGCGCGAGGTCGGCCAGGACATCGCCGAGGGCGCCGACATGGTAATGGTGAAGCCCGGCCTGCCCTATCTCGACATCGTGCGCCGGGTGAAGGACGCCTTCCACGTGCCGACCTTCGTCTATCAGACCTCTGGCGAATACGCGATGATCGTGGCCGCGGCCGAGCGCGGCTGGATCGACCGGGAGCGCGTCATCCTGGAAACTCTGATGGCGTTTAAGCGCGCAGGTGCCGACGCCATCCTCAGTTATTTCTCGGTCGAAGCCGCGAAGCTCTTGGGCGAGCGCCGCTAAGCCGCGCTCAGTCGGTGACCTTGACGCTCTTGAACACCACTTTGGCGTCCTTCGACTTGTCGAAATTGTCGCCGGATAGCCCAAAGCGCCAGCCGCCCTTCGGCGCCTGACCGCGCAGATCGCGGACTTTGGTCCCGTTGATGAAGAAGGTAGCGACACCGCCGCTCGCTTTCACTCGCAGCAGGTTCGACTCGCCGGGCTTCACCTTGATCGCGCTTGAATCGACGTTCTCGACGATCGTGTACCATTTGCCGTCCTGGCGGCGCGCGATCCAGAACTTGCCGTTGTTCAGAACGCCGAACTGCAGATAGTTCCTGTTGTCCTCCCCCCAGAACAGCAGCCCGGCGCCGAGGATCGTCGAACCGTCGTCAGGCCATACCGTCTCAGAGCAAATGTCGGCGTCATCGACGGTGTAGGTGACGTTGAGATCGGACTGCATGGCATCGGGCGGAAGCTTGAAGGTGAAGCTTCCATCCTTCACCTCGACGTCCTGGTTGATCGCCCAGCCCCCTGAGTCGTCGGTGAACTTGTCCTCGAAAACGACCTGGGTTCCCTCGCAGGCAGGCGCCTGCTTGACAAAACCGGCGCAGCAAAGGAGCGCAGCCGCAACACCGAGTCCGGTCCTTGCCATAAGTGGGTTCCCTCGCTCGCAAGCCTCATGCGCAACCCCACGGAAAAATCCTTATCGCGTCGGCCGGCCCTCGGCAACCGTGGCGCGCAGAAAGAACAGCACGTAGGCTGACATCCTCGGCGGCCGTCTTGCGAGTGCCTCACCTTGTCCATTGGTCGTTCATGACGGTTACGAGCTTCACGAACGCACCACGATCCTTGAGGGAATTGGTGAACTGCAGGCTCTCGCATTTGACGTAGACCGCGGCGCCTGTCAGCTCCGAAGAGGCTTGATCGCCGGCAACGCCGTCGCCGCGCATGCGATCAATCCCGATCTTGACGTGATCGGGGTCTGTTCGGTGGCGTGCCCGTCGATGTATG
>DATFVP010000277.1:0-6582 GCA_035260285.1 Methyloceanibacter sp. | reverse complement strand
AACGGCTGCCGCGCTGATTGCGGTTGGCGCCTTGGGGCTCGCGCTCGGCCAAGACATGCGCTTCGCCTCAGCCGAGCCGGCGCAGACCGCCCAAACTCCTCCGCCGCAGACGGTGCAGACTCCCTATGGAGCCGCACCCTTGAGCTTTGCCGATCTCGTGCAGAAGGTGAGCCCGGCGGTCGTTAGCATCAACGTCAAGGGCGACGCCAAGGTCGCCGAGAACGACCTGCAGATTCCTGGGCTCCCCGACCTGCCTGAGGACAACCCGCTCTACGACTTCTTCAAGCAGTTCCGCCAGGGCCAGCCCGGCCAGGGCGGCCACCCGGCACGTCCGCACCCGACGCTCGCGCAAGGCTCGGGCTTCTTCATTTCGCCTGACGGCTACCTCGTTACCAACAACCACGTTGTCGAGGATGCCGAGGATATCTCCGTGACGCTCGAGAATGGCGACAAATATCCGGCCAAGCTGATCGGCGTCGACGCGCGGACTGATGTCGCTTTGCTCAAGGTCAAGGCTCCGCAGCAGTTCCCCTACGTGAAGTTTTCCGAAAAGGATCCCCGCGTGGGTGACTGGGTGCTCGCGGTCGGCAATCCGTTCGGCCTCGGCGGAACGGTGACGGCAGGCATCATCTCGGCCCATAACCGCGACATCGGATCGGGCCCGTATGACTATCTGCAGATCGATGCTGCGGTGAATCGCGGCAATTCCGGCGGCCCCTCCTTCAATCTGGATGGCGAGGTGATCGGCATGAACACCGCCATCTTCTCTCCCTCCGGCGGCAATGTCGGCATCGCCTTCGCCGTGCCGGCAGCGCTCGTCAAGGAGGTGGTGGGTCAACTGCAAGAGCATGGCACCGTCGATCGCGGCTGGCTCGGCGTCGTCATCCAGAATGTGAGCGACGACATCGCCGACTCGATCGGCTTGCCTGAGGCCAAGGGCGCCATGGTCACCAAGGTGGCCGAGGACGGCCCTGCCGCCAAGCAGGACGTCAAGGCCGGCGACGTGATCGTCGAGGTCAATGGCGACAAGATCGACGACTCTCGCGACCTAGCCCGCAAGATCGCCGAGCTCCATCCCAACACCGACGTGAAGCTCTCCATCGTTCGCTATGGGAAGGAGCACGAGGTGAACATGAAGCTCGGCACGTTCCCAAGCGGCAAGAAGCTTGCCGCGCTCGAGGACGACAAGCCCGCCGATACCAGCGAGCAGCTGGACAATCTCGGCCTGTCGCTGGCTCCTGCCGTCAAGGTGCCTGGAGCCGGCGAGGATGGCGTGGTGATCACCGACGTCGATCCCAACAGCGACGCTGCCGATAAGGGCCTCAAGGCCGGCGACATCATTCTTCAGGTTGCCGGCGAGACGGTGTCTCAGCCGGGAGACGTCGCCAAGGGCGTCAAGAAGGCAATGGACAACGCCAAGGACAAGGACAAGGTCAACGTCCTGGTTCAGGTGAAGACCGGCGACCAGACGCGCTTCATCGCGCTTTCCCTGAAGAAGGCTAAGGTTTAACGCCTTCTACGCCGGAGGGCGGCGCGGTTCCCCCCGCCGCGCCGCCCACCCTCGTTTTCCCTTGGCGAGGAAGCCATGACCTCGCTCGTGAGTGAGACAGAACCCGCCGCTAGGAGATCTCCAACCATGCGCGTGCTGGTGATCGAAGACGATCAGGAGACGGCAAGCTTCCTCCGGCGTGCTCTGAAAGAGCAGGGCCACGTCGCCGAATATGCGGCGGACGGCCAGACCGGGCTCGAGCTCGCGCGAGCCAACGCCTATGACGTGCTCATCGTCGACCGGATGCTGCCGAAATGCGATGGGCTTACCGTGATTGGCTCGCTCCGCGCCGAGGAGATCAGAACGCCCGCGTTAATCTTAAGTGCGCTTGGCGAGGTCGATGACCGGGTCAAGGGCCTGCGGGCCGGCGGCGACGACTATCTCACCAAGCCTTATGCCTTCAGCGAGCTGCTCGCCCGCATCGAGGCGCTCGCCAGGCGCACCTCGCCGGAGGAGGGAAGCACCCGCTTCGTGGTCGGCGATCTCGTGCTCGACCGTCTCTCACACAAGGTGACGCGCGCCGGCGAACCGATTATGTTGCAGCCGCGCGAGTTTCGCCTGCTGGAATATCTCATGAAGCATGCGGGCCAGGTGGTAACCCGCACCATGTTGCTCGAGAACGTATGGGACTATCACTTCGATCCGCAGACCAACGTCATCGACGTTCATGTCTCGCGGCTTCGCTCGAAGATCGACAAGAACTTTGCGACGCCGCTGCTGCACACCGTCCGCGGCGCCGGCTACACCATCCGTGACAACGCTCACTAAGCTTTTCCGCACCACGACCTTTCGCCTGTCGCTGACCTATCTTGCGCTGTTCGGCGCGGCGGCGGTCGTGGCCATTTTCTACATCTATTGGAACACCACCGTGCTGCTGACCAGACAGCTGCACGATACCATCGACGCCGAGATCAAAGGTCTTGCCGAGCAATATACCGACGGCGGCCTGACCCAGCTCGTGCGCACCGTGGCCGACCGCAGCCAGACGCCGGGTAACAGCCTCTATTTCGTCGCCGACGCCACCGGACGCCGGGTCGCGGGAAACCTCACCAGCATTTCTCAGGAACTTCTCGACAGCCTCGGACCGGTCGAGTTCGAATATAGCCGGCCGGCGGAAGGCGGCATCGAAACGAGGCTCGCCTTTGCCAATGTGTTCAGGTTGCCGGGAGGCTACCGCCTGATCGTCGGGCGCGACATCGAGGACCGGCGTGAGCTCGCGCGCGTGATCCGCTCGGCCATGCTGTGGGGACTTGGCGTGATGGCGCTGTTCGGCATCGGCGGGGGCTATTTGGTCAGCCGCAACCTGCTCGCCAGGATTGATGCGGTCGCCGCCACCACCCGCACTATCATGGAGGGCGATCTCACCGGTCGCCTGCCGGTGAACGGCTCTGGCGACGAACTCGACCGCCTGTCGGAGAGTCTCAACCTGATGCTCGCGCGGATCGAGCAGCTCATGGCTGGATTGCGCGAGGTCTCCGACAATATCGCGCACGACCTCAAGACGCCGCTCAATCGCTTGCGCAACCGCGTGGAGGCGGCCTTGCGCGAGCCCTACGGCGAACCTGCCTATCGCGAGGCGCTTGAACGCACCATCGAGGAGGCCGACGGGCTGATCAAGACGTTCAATGCGTTACTCTCGATCGCGCGGTTGGAAGCTGGCGCGGCCGGTGACAACAAGGAGAGCCTCGACGTGGCGGCGCTCGTCCGCGACGTGGCGGAGCTCTACGAGCCCGTGGCGGAGGAGCGCGGCATTGTGCTGAAAGCCGAGCCGGTCGAGCCGGTGTTCGTGCGCGCCGATCGTCAATTGCTCGGCCAGGCCATTGCCAATCTCATCGACAATGCGATCAAATACGGTGCGCCTGACCGAGCCCTAGGCGGCAACGGATCGGAGCTGGAAGTAAGCGTGACCACCGAGGCGAGGGGGCCAATGGCGGAAATCGTCGTCACCGATCGCGGACCAGGCGTGCCGAGCTCCGACCGCGAGCGGGTGCTCGGCCGCTTCGTCAGGCTCGAGGCGAGCCGGTCTGAGCCGGGGAGCGGCTTGGGCCTCAGCCTCGTCTCTGCGGTGGCGCGACTGCACGGGGGCGTGGTCAGGCTCGAAGACAACCGCCCCGGGCTCAAGGTGGTGCTCTCCTTGCCGGCGGAAAGCCAGGCTCTGCTCAACGGAGCCGCGCATCAGGCGCCTGGAGCAGAGTTAAGGCCGGCGTGACGGCGTTCTTTAAGCGCATCGCCGAGCGTCCGGCGATTCATGACGCGGCGCGCGGCGCTGACATCCTGGACACATTGACTAAAGCGCTCGGCGCAGACGAGAGCTTCGCACCCGCCGCTGCGCTCTTGCGGGACGACCCCAAGGTTCGCGACCTGCTGACGGGCGCCCTGTCGGGGGCGGCTTATCTCGCCGCGCTCGCCCAGCGCGATCCGGGGCTTCTGGCAGACTGCCTCACGCGCGATCCAGACGTCAATCTCGAAGAGGCTGGCGCCGAGCTCAGCGCCGCAGCCGAAGCAGCCAGGTCGCCGAAGGAGATCATGGCAGCACTCCGCCGCTATAAGCGGCGGATTGCGTTCCTCGTGGGACTTGCCGATCTTGGGGGGGTCTGGCCGACGGAAGGGACGCTGCGCGCCATGAGCATCGCCGCCGACAAGGCGGTCGATCAGGCGGTCAGGTTTCTCTTCCGCCGGGCAGGCACGGCCGGCCAGATCGTCGGCACTTTGCCCGCCGCGCCACGCGACTATTTCGTCATCGCCATGGGCAAGCTCGGCGGCCACGAGCTCAATTACTCCAGCGACATCGACATCATCGTCTTCTACGACGCGGACCGGGCGGCGCTCGCACCGGACATCGAGCCGTCAGACTTCTTTGTGCGATTGACGCGCGACCTCGTTCGACTCCTCCAGGAGCATACCGGAGACGGCTATGTGTTCCGCACCGATTTGCGGCTCCGTCCCGATCCTGGGGCAACCCAAGTAGCGCTCTCCACCGACGCAGGGCTCACCTATTATGAGAGCTTCGGACAGAACTGGGAGCGTGCTGCGCTGATCAAGGCGCGCGTCATCGCCGGGGATATCGAAGCCGGCGAGGAGTTTCTGCACCAGCTCGACCCGTTCATCTGGCGCAAATATCTCGACTTCGCGGCGATCGCCGATATTCACGCCATGAAGCGGCGGGTGCACGCGCATAAGGGCCACGGCACCATTGCCGTCTCAGGTCACGACATCAAGCTCGGACGCGGTGGTATCCGTGACATCGAGTTCTTCGCCCAGACCCAGCAGCTCATCGCCGGTGGCCGCCATCCGGAGCTCCGCTTGCGCGGCACGATCGAAACTCTGAGCGAGTTGGCGAGAGGCGGCTGGATCGAGCCGAAAACGGCTCAGGATCTCACCGAAGCCTATCTTTTCCTGCGCCGGGTCGAGAACCGGCTGCAGATGATCGGCGACCAGCAGACCCACATCCTGCCGGACGAGCCGGAAGAGCTGCGCAGGGTGGCGGCGCTATCCGGCTTTGCCGACGCGGATACCTTCGCCGACGCTCTTCTTGGAGAGCTTGCCACAGTCGAGACGCACTACGGCGCGCTCTTCGAAAAGCTGCCGCCGCTGCCGGAGGCCGCGCCAAGCATCGTGCTGCCGAGCGACGAGGCCGATCCCGCCGCACTCGCTGCGCTCGAAAAGCTCGGCTTCCGCAATCCGCAACAGGCCATTGCCGCGGTTCGGGCCTGGCAGTCAGGCCGATATCCCGCCACGCGGAGCGAACGCGCCCGCGAGCGCCTCTCGGAATTCCTTCCCTCGCTGCTCGACACCTTCGGTCGCACCGCCGAGCCCGACCTCGCGCTCGCCACCTTCGACAAGGTGATGGCCGAGATGCCTGCGGGCGTGCAGCTGTTTTCCCTTCTTGCTGTCAATCCGAGCCTATTGCGCCTGGTCGCCGACATTATGGGGACGGCACCGCGGCTTGCCGCCATCCTCGGCCGTCGTCCGCGCCTGCTCGACGCCGTGCTCGATCCAGGGTTTTTCGGCGCAGTGCCCACCCCGGCGAAACTCGAGGAGATAGTGATCAGGGCGCTTGATCAGGCGTACGACTACCAGGACGCGCTCGACCGGTCGCGTATCGTCGGCCGCGAGCAGGGCTTCCTGATCGGCGTGCGGGTGATCTCTGGAACGATCACCGCGCCTCAGGCCGGGGCGGCTTATGCCACGCTTGCCGAGACTCTGATCTCGACTTTGGCGGCGCGCGTCGAAGCCGAGCTCGAGCGCCAGCATGGCGGCGTTCCGCAAGGGCAGGCCGCGGTGATCGCGATGGGGAAACTTGGCGGCCGCGAGATGACGGCGGCCTCCGATCTCGATCTCATCACCGTCTACGACTTCGAGGGCGAATCCGCGCAGTCGCAAGGCCAGAAGAGCTTGCCAGGCAGTCAGTACTACACGCGCTTCACGCAGCGGCTTATCGCGGCGCTTTCGGCGCAAACCGCAGAAGGCTCGCTCTATCAAGTCGATATGCGGCTCAGGCCCTCGGGCAGCCAGGGGCCTGTGGCGACCAAGCTCGCGAGTTTCATCGACTATCAGCGGAACTCAGCCTGGACCTGGGAGCATCTCGCGCTCACCCGCGCCAGGGTCGTCTCCGGGCCGCCGGAGCTTCGGCAAACCATCGAGCGCACCATAGCGGAGGTGCTGCGCCGGAAGCGGGATCGGGCGAAAGTCGCCGCCGACGTTCGCGTCATGCGCAACAAGATCGAGGAGGAGAAGGGCACGCGCGATATCTGGGACCTGAAGCATGTGCGCGGCGGGCTGATCGACATCGAGTTCCTCACTCAGTTCCTGCAAGTGGTCAGCGCGCACGAGCATCCCGAGGCTCTCGACCAGAATATCGTTGGCGCGCTCAACAAGCTCTTGCAGGCGGGAGCGATCACTCTTGCGCAAGCCGAGGTTCTCGTGCCCGCGGCGAGCCTCTACCAGGGGCTCACCCAATGCCTGCGGCTTTGTCTCGACAAGCCCTTCGTCCCGGACGAGGCGCCTCGCGCTCTCAAAGACTTGCTGGCGCG
>DATFVP010000276.1:0-5082 GCA_035260285.1 Methyloceanibacter sp. | reverse complement strand
GAATGCTCGCCTGGCTGAACAACCTCCTGCGCCGGGCCATTCGCACCTGCCGGGGGGGTTGTGGTGCTCTGCCAGGTGCCATCCGTCGAACCTTGTGGCGCCTCTTCGGGATTCTCGCTCTCGCCTGGAACGGCATTCTTTCCATGCGCAACGCCGCCCGAAGTCGCCTTGCACTGGAACTTTCCATCGAACATCCCGCAGGAAAAGATCGCCGATGCTCTGTCACCGCCGAGGGCGAGAGGTAGCACCGCCAATAGGGAAGAAGCCAATACAAGGATGCGAAGCCGGCGCATGGAAACTCCACTCGATGAAGCCAGGAGCATAATCGCATACAAACCGGATCAGAAGAGCCGCGTGGGCGCCTCCAGCCGGTCGGTCAGCTAGCGAGGGCCGGCCCCCCCGATTCAACGAACCAAATTGGACCTCTTGCCAGAGGGCGCATCCCTTGACACCATAGGTTCACAAGACCGCGCGGGACGGTCGTTGGGCCTTCCCGCGGGAAAAGACCATGGGAGGAGAGTATGGGCCAAGCGCAGGGCCAACCAGCCCGCAGCGCCCGCTGCATTGCACTGGTTGGCCCCTATCTCAGCGGTAAAACGACACTTCTCGAAGCCATCCTTGCCCGCACCGGCGCTATCGGCAGGCAGGGAACCATGGCGGCCAAGAACACCGTCGGTGATGCATCGCAAGAGGCCAGGCATCACGGCATGAGCGTCGAGCTCAACGTGGCCACCGTCGATTTCCTCGGCGACAGCTACACCTTCCTCGATTGCCCAGGTTCGATCGAATTTCAGGCTGACGCCGCCAACGCGATCGCGGCTTGCGACGCCGCTATCGTGGTGTGCGAGCCTGACGAGAAGAAGGTTCCGGCGCTCCAGCTGATCCTCAAGCAGCTTGAGGATCACGGCATTCCCCACTTCCTGTTCATCAACAAGATTGACAAGGCCGAGGCGCGCATCCGCGACATCTTGCCGATGTTGCAGCCCGCCTCGACCAAACCTCTCGTGCTGCGCCAGGTGCCGATCTGGGAAAACGACATCGTCACCGGCTTCATCGATCTCGCGCTCGAGCGCGCTTTTGTCTATCGCGAGCATGCGCCGAGCGAAGTCGTCAGCATTCCCGAGGCGCTCGCCGATGGCGAGAAGCAGGCGCGGTTCTCCATGCTTGAGAAGCTCGCCGACTATGACGACGAGCTGATGGAACAGCTTCTCGAGGACGTGCCGCCGCCGCGCGACAAGGTCTTCGACGATCTTTCCAAGGAGCTGCGCGACGGGGTCATCTGCCCGGTGCTGATGGGCTCGGCAGAGAACGGCAACGGCATCCTGCGCCTATTGAAGGCGCTGAGGCACGAAGCCCCTTTTGTCGGAGCCACAGCCAAGCGCCTTAAAGTTGATGGCGCGCCGTCTTGCGCCCATATCCTCAAGACCTTCCACACCGCGCATGGCGGCAAGCTTTCCCTCGCCCGCGTGCTCACGGGCAGCTTTGCCGACGGCACTACGGTGCACGGCGGCGCCGATGACGAGCGCATCTCCGGAATCTTCAAGCTGATGGGCCAGGAGCCGACCAAGCGCGGCGAGGCAAAGGCCGGCGATACTGTCGTCTTCGGCCGTCTTGACAGTGTCAAGACCGGCGACACGCTGGTCGTCGAGAAGGCGAAGCCGGTGAAGATCGAAACCGCGCCGCTCACCCAGCCGGTGTTTGGCCTCGCCATCGCTGCCAAGGAGAAGAAGGACGAGGTGAAGCTCACCGCGGCTATTGCCAAGATCATTGAGGAGGATCCCTCGATCTCGCTGACCCATAGCCAGGACATGGGCGAGATGGTGCTCTGGGGGCAGGGGGAGATGCACCTCCGCGTGGCGCTTGAGAAACTCACCAGCAAATACGGCATCTACGCTTCAACTCGACTGCGCCAGATCCCCTACAAGGAGACCATCCGCAAATCGACCGAGGTGCGCGGCCGTCATAAGAAACAGTCCGGCGGCCACGGGCAGTTCGGCGATGTAATGGTGACCATCAAGCCGCGGCCGCGAGGCAGCGGCTTCGAGTTTACCGACGAGATCAGCGGTGGCGTGGTGCCGAAGAACTACATCCCGTCGGTCGAGATCGGCGTGCGCGATTATCTGCACTCAGGCCCGCTTGGGTTCAACGTTGTCGATGTCGGCGTCTGCCTGATTGACGGTTCCTATCACTCGGTCGATTCCTCCGACATGGCCTTTCGCCAGGCTGGGCGCATCGCCATGAGCGAAGGCTTGCCGCAATGCTCGCCCGTGCTGCTCGAGCCGATCATGGCGGTGGAGATCGCAATCCCCTCCGATGCTACGGCCAAGATCAACGGCATCATCTCGTCCCGGCGCGGGCAGATCCTCGGTTTCGATGCGCGCCCAGGTTGGCCGGGCTGGGACCTGGTGCAGGCGCAGATCCCTGAGGCAGAGATCCAGAACCTGATCGTGGAGTTGAGATCGGCGACCGCGGGCGTCGGTACATTTACCGCCAAATTCGACCATCTCGCCGAACTGACCGGCAAGATCGCCGACCAGGTGCTGGCATCGCGCGCGGCCAAGGCAGCCTAGATCGGGCCTCGGCGGACTTGCCGCCGGGCCTCCAGCCCGCTAGACGATTATGCCGAATATTTGAGCGACGAACATTAGACCTTCGTGAGGGTTCCGAAAATGACGATTTATCCGCAGCTGGACATCCCAGAGACGCTTGCCGCCGGCCCAGGGCCGGGGAACACCGATCCTCGCGTGCTGGAACGCTTCGCCAAGACCGGCGTCGCAGATCACATGCAGAAGGACGTTCTTCGCGGCATGCTCGAAGCCAAGGAGATGGTGCGCGAGCTGTGGGGGACCAAGAATGTTTATACTTACGCAGTCGCAGGCACGGGCTTTTCGGGGCTCGATTGCGTGCTTTCCCTGATCCTGCCCGGCGACAAGGTCGTGGCCTTCCCCAACGGCACTTTTTCCGGCATCGACACGCTGACCATCCGCATGAAGGCGTCGACCGCCGAGGAGTTGGTGGCGGATTCGCTGAACCCGAAGCCGAAAAGCGTGGTGGTGAGCGAGACGCCACACGGACAGTCGGTGAGCGGCGAGACGGTCGACAAGGCGCTCGCACAGCACAAGCCGATGTGGGCGTTCATAGCCCATTGGGAGACTGGATCAGGCCGCATCAACGACCTGAAGGGCTTCAGCGACGCCTGCCTCAAGCACGGCGTGATGGGCATCGTCGATGCGGTGTCGAGCCTCGGCGTCGCCGACTTTAATATCGACGACTATCCGGGCGTTGTCGCCTGGGCGTCGTGTCCGCAGAAAGGCGTGCTGTCGCTGCCGCTCACTTATGCACCGGTCAGCTTCACCAACAAGGCGATCGAGATGGTGCGGAAGCGCGGCTGCCGCACCTATGTCCACCACCCGATCCTCGACGCCCGCCATTGGGGCATCATCGACGGCAAGGACACCCCGACGCCGGCTTATCACCAAACCCATTCCTGCTATGCCGTCGCCGCCTTCCACGAGGCCTTGCGCATCATTCTTGGCTATGGCCGGCGCCGCAAGGCGTCCGATTACGCTTATCACGAGAAGGCGCTCCGCCAAGCGGTGGAGGCCATGGGTTGCGATGTCACCTCCAACATGACAAGCCTCGTCGTGCTCAATCTGCCCGGCAAGCTCAAGGGCAGAGAGAAGGAGCTGGTGCAGGGCGCCAGGGCGCAGGGCTTCGGCATCTGGCCGACGCTGTCAGAGCCGGTGCAGGTGCGCATCGGCATCCTCAACCAGCTGAGCCCTGAGCAGATCGCCGAGATCGCCGGTCGCTTTGCCGACGCCATGCTTGCCATGGGTGCCGATTTCGACAAGCAGAAGGTGATGAACGGGCTCAAATCCTACTACGCCAAGGCCGCGTAAAGCGCGCTGACGCAATGCGAAAAGGCGAGGGGCTTCGGCACCGCGCCTTTTTCTTTGCCTAAAGTAGCCGAATTTGCGGCGCAGGACTGGTTGACGGAGATGCGGCCAGGGGGAGCTTCCACATGAACGCCTTGCGCGCCCTATTCCTGATGTCACTTGCAGTGCTTGCGCTCGTAGCGGCGCCGCAAACCGCCAACGCAGCCTCGGCCGTCCAGATCAACGCCGACGCCAATGCGACGCTGCAGAGCTTCGTCGCCCAAAATCCCTCAGCGCGCGAGCTCGGCCGGAAGGCTGCTGGCGTTCTGGTGTTTCCCTCGGTGATCAAGGCGGGCTTCGGCGTGGGCGGGGAATATGGAGAAGGGGTTCTCATCATCAGGGGAGAGCCGGCAGGCTATTACAACATCATCTCGGCCTCTTTCGGCTTCCAGCTCGGAATCCAATCCAGGTCCGTGATCATCATGTTCATGACCGAAGAGGCGCTCGCCGGATTCCGGAACGCCTATGGCTGGAAGGTCGGCGTCGATGGATCGATCGTGGTGGTCACGGTCGGTGCCGGCGGCGCTATCGATACCGACACCCTCACCAGCCCTGTCATCGCCTTCATCTTCGATGCACAGGGGCTGATGTACAATTTGAGCCTCGAGGGCTCGAAGATCAGCCGTATCGACCGCTAATCCCGCCCTGCGGGATCCACAACGAGGTCGTCACGCACGCTGCGCGCGGCCCCGTATCAGGGTTGCGCGCGACCGAGAAAGTCGAACGAATATTCGCGATCGAGCAGATGAACGACGCGCGGGCGCTCGCGGGGAACGTCGCTCTCCTTGCAGGCCCTCTCGGGGATCTGGTGCAGATGGACATCGTGAGCCGAATGGCGGCGCAGAATTTCAAGTGCTTGCTGCTCGCGCTCGGCGTCGCGCGTTCTCACCCACAACAGCAGACCGCCGTGGTGCAGGTGCTCGTCGAGATGCTTGGCATGCTCGTGGCCGATAAACCGCGCCAGTGCCGCCCCGATCAGGCCGCCGGCGCCGCCGGCAATCGCCGCCGCTGCAAAAACGCCGAGCAGCGTACCTCCGGACGCAGCTACTGCAAGGCTGCCGAACATGGCGGGCACATAGACGCCGGCGCCGATGACGGCGCCTTCAGCATTGCCAATGGTTTCATCTGGGATGTAGGCGATGCGCGG
>DATFVP010000275.1:0-12357 GCA_035260285.1 Methyloceanibacter sp. | reverse complement strand
CCTCGTCGCGCATTTGCGGCGACCCGGCCCAAGCGGAAATGGCCTCGACGGCCTCGTGATAGCGCGCCGTGTAGGCCGCAGCATCCTCTGCGGTGCGCGCCGCCTCGCCCAGCATATCGAAGGAGAAGCGATAGCCCTCCGTCGCTTCATCCTCTGCATTGACAAGCGCATCGCTGATGGTCTGGCCGAGCACGAACTGGCCGCCGAGAATGCGCATGGCTTGGCGGAGAGCCTGCCGGATCACTGGCTCGCCGCTCCGCCCGATCAGGCGCTGGATCATGCTGCCGGGGCTGTTGCCTTCACCCTCGCCCCAATCGATCACGTGCCCGGTGAGCATTAGCCCATAGGTCGAGGCGTTGACCAGCAGCGAGTTCGACTGGCCGAGATGCCGCGCCCAATCGCCGGAGCCGATGGTGCCGGCGATCAGCCGGTCGGCGGTGGGGGCATCGGGGATGCGCAACAAGGCCTCGGCAAGACAGAGCAGAAGCACGCCCTCGCGGCTGGACAGGCCATATTCATGCAGAAAGGAGTCGACGCCGCCGGATTCGCGCCGCCCTGCCCGCGCCGCGAGCACCAGCCTCTCGGCAATGCCTGCGATCCGGCGCTGCTCGTCATCACTCGCCCGCGCGTGCTCGATCAGCGACGCGACGAGTGTCTCTTCATCGCCGAGCAGAGCCTTGTTCAGGTCGGTACGGTCCGGTAAGGACAGCCGCTCGGCAGTCTCGACTCTTGGCTCTCCCATGGCGACGATTCTAGTCCTCAGACGCCTCATCGTCCTATGTTGATCGCAGTCATATCGGCAGCTGCCGGAATCCAGTATTAAACCCTCCAAAGACCAACCTCTTCGGCGGAAATGAATATGGCTGCATCGATTGCCACAGTCCGAAGCGTCACCGACCTGAGGGTTGAGGTCGCGAAATGGCGCAAGGCCAGCGAGACCGTTGCGCTGGTGCCGACCATGGGTGCGCTCCATGCCGGACATCTATCGCTGATCGGCATCGCCAAAAATCACGCGACGCGCATCGTCGTCTCGATCTTCGTCAATCCCGCACAGTTCGGCCCGAAGGAAGATTTCAAAAGCTATCCGCGCGACGAGGATGGCGACCTCGCGAAGCTCGCGCAAGCCGGGGTCGATCTCGTCTATATCCCCGACACGGCCGAGATGTACCCGCAAGGCTTCGCCACCAAAGTGAGCCTGCCGAGCCTGACCGAGGATTTGTGCGGCGCGGCGCGGCCGAACCATTTCGAGGGCGTGGCCACGGTGGTGACCAAGCTGCTTCTGCAATGCGCGCCGGACGTTGCGGTGTTCGGCGAGAAGGATTTCCAGCAGCTCCTCGTCATCAAGCAACTCGTACGCGATCTCAACATCTCGGTGCAAATCGTCCCCGGGGCCATCGTGCGCGAGGAAGACGGTCTCGCGCTCTCATCGCGCAATTTCTATCTCTCCCCCGCAGAGCGGAAGACGGCACCGATCCTCCATCAGGTCTTGAGCGAAGCGGCAGCCGCCTTGGCCAACGGCGAAGGCTGCGACGCGGCGACCAGCGCTGGCCGCTTCAAGCTCGAGGGCAAAGGCTTTCGCGTCGACTATGTGGCTGTCCGCGATCCGGAGACGCTGGCGCCGCTGTTCGGTCCGATCAAGGGGCCGGCGCGGGTGATGGGCGCGGCCTATCTCGGGACGACGCGCCTCCTCGACAACGTCCCCACGGCACCTAAAAATCGATGAGGCGAAGCTCGCGCAAGTCCGCGCGCATGGCTTGCGGCATCTCGCCGTCGTCCTCCTCGACCACCCGGAGATCGGCCGGCGCGTCGGCCGCAGGCAGATAGCGCCAGCCTTGAAAGGCGCGTCGGGCTTGCGGTCGCGTCGCAATCAGCACCTCGTCATAGACGATGGCGCAGCACGGCGTGCCGTCATCTTTGTGGGCAGGCCTGAGGTCGAGAATGCGCTGGCGGACGAGGATGAACCCTCTGATGACCCAATAGAGCGACCCGCCATCGAGCACTTCGTCGCGGCGCTTCGGTGTCTGCAGGGTGCGATGAAAAAGCTCTGCTGGCTTGCGCGCGAGCTTAAGGTTCTTCAGCCTCTCGGTCTGCCAGTCCTTGAGATCCTGCACCGTGTCGCAACCGACACAGAGCTTGATGAGATGGAGCGTCATTCTCGGCTTCGGCTCATGCGGGTCACAGTCGCGCCTTCATCCTACCCCGCCGGGTTTGGATACCCAACGGGGCCCGGTAGCATTTCCCCGCCAAATCTCAAGGATTGGGTCGACATGGGGACTCTGGCGGGCTTCCGGCTTGCGTCGTAGCAAGGTCGCAGCCGCCGGCCACCGCCTTCGGTGCAGGCAAGAGCGCGATGGTCCTTCCAGCAAGCCAATAGGCGAGCAGCCCGACCCACTCCCGCGTAGCGACATCGACCCGCCGCAGGCCCTCTGAAGCCTTGTCGAAGGGACGCGTGAGATCGGCACGCCCCCTCGTCCGGTAATCCACCGGCCAAGCTTCCACGTCCAGGCCCGCCTGACGGAAGGAAGCGATCGCGCGCGGCATATGATAGGCCGACGTGATCAGCACCCAGCGCTTGTCGGGGCCGAGCAGGCCGAGCTTGTCGAGCTCGGCCTTGAGATAGACGGCGTTCTCATAAGTGTCCCGCGCGCCAGCCTCGAGGATCAGCCGGTCTTGTGCCACACCCATATCGGTGAGCATGCTCGCAGCGCCAGTCGCTTCGGCGTCGGAAGGATAGAGAATGCCAGCGTCGCCGCCGCTGAAGGCAATCTTCGCCTCAGGGAACTTGCGGGCGAGCATGACCGTCTCCACGATCCGTTCTCCCGCCTCATTCAGCGTCGGCGCCTTGCGCGCTCTTCCTACCAGCCTGTCCTCGGCACCGCCGAGCACGATAAATCCTGTCGGCGCCGGCGGCTGATCGAGGTCGGTGCGCGGGAAGCGGTTTTCCAGCGGCAGGATGAGCGCATTGCCGAGCGGCGAGAGGCCCGCCACCAGCAGGAGGATGGCGCCCATGGTGACGAAGCGGCGTCCCCAGCGCGCCCAACCGGTCCAGATCAGGATCGCGCCATACGCAATGAGCAGCGCAATCAGCGTGGACGGTTGCAGCAGAAACCACAGCACCTTGGCGAGATAGAAGAACATGCGCGCGCCGCTACGTCAGCCACAGGGCGGCGAGGCCGAGAAAGGCGAAGAAGCCGACGCAGTCCGTCATCATGGTGACGAACACGCCTGAGGCGATCGCCGGATCGAGGTCGAGCGCATGCAGTCCGAGTGGGATGAGGATGCCTGAGAGCGCTGCGACCAGGAGATTGATGATCATGGCGGCGCCAATCACTACCCCGAGCTGACCGCTGCCGAACCAGTAAAACGCGATCGCGCCCATGATCAGGGCGAACATGAGCCCGTTGAGCAGGCCGACGATGGTCTCGCGGCCGATGACTCGGGCCGCGTTGACCGCCCCGAGATCCTGCGTGGCGAGCGCGCGTACCGCCACGGTCATGGTCTGGGTCCCGGCATTGCCCCCCATCGAGGCCACGATAGGCATGAGCACGGCAAGCGCCACCATCTGTTCGATGGTGGCGTCGAACAGGCTGATCACGAACGAGGCTAGGATTGCCGTGCCGAGATTGACGAACAGCCAGATGAAGCGGTGTTTGGTGGTCTGCCACACCGGATCTGACACCGACTCGCCGGCCACGCCGCCGAGCCGCAGGATATCCTCCGACGCTTCTTCCTGGATGACCTCGACCACGTCGTCGGCGGTGATCACGCCGACGAGTCTTTGATCGGGATCGACCACCGGCGCCGAGGTGAGATTGTAGCGCTCGAAAGCGCGCGCCACTTCCTCCTGGTCAGACGTCACCTCGATGGGACGAATGTCGCGGTCGGTGATTTCTTCGACGTTGACCGGCCGCTTGGAGCGCAGTAGGCGATCGAGGGCAACCGAGCCCATCAGGTGGAAAGACGGATCGACGACGAAGATCTCGTAGAAGCGGTCCGGCAAATCCTCTGCGTCGCGCATGTAGTCGATGGTCTGCCCCACCGACCAAAACGGCGGCACCGCGATGAAATCGGTCTGCATGATGCGGCCGGCGGAGTCCTCGGGGTATTCGAGGCTCCGCTCGATCGCCGCCCGCTCAAAAGACGGAAGCTTGGCGAGAATGTCGGCCTGGTCCTGCTTGTCGAGATCCTCGATGACATAGACCGCCTCGTCCGAGTCGAGCTGCTGCAGCGCCTCGGCGACCGCCTCGTTCGGCATTTCCTCGAGCACTTGGTCGCGCACGCCTTCATCGAGCTCGGAGAGCGCAGCTGCGTTGAAGTCGCGGCCAAGCGTGGCGATGAAAGGCTCGCGCTGGTCGGGGCGCAGAAGCTGGATGAGATCGGCGAGGTCAGCCTCGTGCAGCGGAAGCGCAAGCTCGCGCACCGACTTGGTGTCGCCGGCTTCGAGGGCGGCCTCCACGGCGTGCAGGAACTCAGGGCGAAGTTCGCCCTCCTCGTCGCGCAACGTAATCTCGTCTGCCGCGTCCTGCATCCCGCGCTTCCGATCGCACCGTCCTAAAGGGCTTCAAGCTGGAGCAAGGCCGCCGGCCCCGGAAGCGACAATCGACGCGAGGGGTGAGGCTTTGCGAGATTGCCGTTTTCCGGCCTGCAATGACAGGCGCGGCGGGTCGCGTCACTTAAACCTTGTTAGGGGCGAATCTCCAGCCAAAAATGGGCGCACACGGGGGTTCGCCGCACGCCGAGCCTAGAGTCCGGCCGCCAGTTCGACGAGCTTGGCGACGGTGTTCATGTTCCGCGCAGTTCCAGCCTTGGCGGCAGGAATCCTGAGCTTGGACTTGCCCATTCCCTCGGCATAATGGACATAAATCTCGCGGATCCCAAGTGCGATCCGCTCGTCTTTTCTGCCGACCGCATGGTCGATCGCGTCACGAGGCGGCGGTGCGTCGAGAAAGAAGGCCATGGTCCGGTTGGCCGGCGCGTCGGAAAATGGGTTGTTGGCCGCTACCGCCGCCATCTCCGCCGCGGTCCGCACGAAGACGCCAACTTTCTTGCCGGCATAATTCTGAAAACGAGCCTCCAGGGCCGCTTTGACGCGCGCTTCAGACTTTCGGCTACTGAAGATCACGTTGCCGCTGGCGATAAGGGTTCGCACCTTGGCGAACCCTGCCTGCGCACAGAGCGCCCGCAAATCCTCCATGGGCAATTTGCCGGTGCCGCCCACATTCACCGCTCGCAAGAGGGCAATGTAAGCGGTCATGGCAACGACCTATGGGAGTTGGTGCGGTCGAGAGGAATCGAACCTCCACGGGCTAAGCCCACAGCGCCCTCAACGCTGCGCGTCTACCTATTCCGCCACGACCGCATGGGATGTTCCAGGGTTCGCCCCGGATATGGCTCTAAGCATGCCCCGCGGCAAGGCCGCGTCTTGGGCCGGGCTCCATTAGCAAACCTGGCCTAAGGGTGCAAGGCGAGGCTGAAAGGGCTAGGTTTGGGCTGCACGTGTGTTTTTGAGGTCGCCATTGGCAAATCCAGCCATCCTTTCGCTTGAGCCTGAAGCGTCCGCCGCTGCGGAGGTCGAGTGGCTCGTGAGCGCCGAGCCGGTGCCTTATGAAGTGGCGGTCGAGGCCATGGAGACGCGCGTGGCTTCGATCCTTGACGGTCGCGCCTCGGAGGCCGTGTGGCTGCTTGAGCACCCTCCCCTCTACACCGCCGGCACCAGCGCCGCGCCTGAAGAGCTGATCGAGCCTTCGCGGTTCCCCGTGTTTCGCACCGGCCGCGGCGGACGTTTCACCTATCACGGGCCAGGCCAGCGCGTAGCCTATGTCATGCTCGACCTTTCCGTCCGCGGCCGCGACGTGCGCGCCTTCGTGCATGCGCTGGAGGACTGGCTCATCGCCGCATTTGCGCGGCTCGGTGTCGAGAGCGAGCGTCGCGAAGGCCAGATCGGCGTCTTTGTAGGCGAGGCCAAGATCGCGAGCATCGGCATCCGCATCCGGCATTGGGTGAGCTTCCACGGCGTGAGCCTCAATGTCGATCCGGACCTCACGCATTTCGCCGGCATCGTGCCTTGCGGGCTCAAGTCCCCGGTCACCAGCCTCGCCGTGCTCGGCATCGACACCAATATGCCGCGCGTCGATGCGGCGCTTCGATCCGCGTTCGAGGAGACGTTTCAGCCGCTCAGCGCCAATTGGTCCCGAGCACTCTGAATCCGGGGCTGACCGAGCCGCCCTCTTTGACGACGGTCACCTTGGTCACGCGTGCATCGGGAGGCCCGTCGGCGGAACGCCGCAGCATCTCATCCACCTTGTCGGCAGGCCCAGAGAACACCGCCTCCACGCTGCCGTCGCGCGCGTTGCGCACGGTCCCATCGAGGCCAAGCGCCCGCGCGGTCTGCTCGGTCCAGGCGCGGTAGTAGACGCCTTGCACCCGCCCCTCGATCCTCACAGTGACAGTCTTGTTGGCGGCCTCGGCCATGCTCACGCAAATTCGAGGATCACGGCGTCGACATTGAGACTGTCGCCTGGCTTGGCCAGAACCTTCGACACCTTGCCGTCGCGCTCCGCTTTCAGCACGTTCTCCATTTTCATCGCTTCGACGATGCACAGCGCGTCGCCGGCCCGCACGTCCTGCCCTTCGCTGACCGCCAATGACACCACCATGCCTGGCATCGGGCAGAGCAGGAACTTCGAGGTGTCGGCCTTCTCCTTCACCGGCATCAGCGCCGCGAGCTCGGCCTCGCGCTCGGTCAGCACCCTGACCGGAACCTCGACGCCCTCATAAACGATGTCATAGCCGTTGAGGATCGGGCGGATTTGCACGAAGGCAGGCTTCCCGTCGATGGTGCCCTTCCACACAGGGTCGCCGAACCACCAGTTCGACGCGAGATTGATCGTCTTCCCCCCTCCCTCGAAGATGACCGTGAACGGCCCCTCGACGTCGCCCGCGACCGTGACCCGCTCGGCTGCGTCAGCGATCTCCACGATGCGCACTTCGGCGAACTGCACCGGCTCGCCGTGCATCTGCTGGGTGATGGCGCGGCGGCGTTGATTGCTCATATGGTCGATGGTGGCGGCGATGGCGACGATCGCATCGCGTTCCTCGCCTGTGGGCAGTGGAGGCTTGAAGCCTCCGGGAAATTCCTCGGCGATGAATTTGGTGGAGAGCCGCCCTTCCCTCCACCTTTTGTTCCGCATGAGCACGGAGAGGAAGGGAATGTTGTGGCGGAATCCGTCGATGGCGAAGGCGTCAAGCGCCTCGCCCATATGCTCGATGGCCTCAAGCCTCGTCGGCGCGTGCGTGATCAGCTTGGCGATCATCGGGTCGTAATAGACCGAGATCTCGCCGCCCTCGACCACGCCCGAATCGAGCCTGGTGGTGGTGCCGGCGACCGAGGTGCCCTCGCGCGGCGGCCGATAGCGGATGAGCCGCCCGGTGGACGGCATGAAGTTCCGCACCGGATCCTCGGCGTAGATGCGCGCCTCGATCGCAGAGCCCTCGAGCTTCATGTCCTTCTGTTTGAACTTGAGCTTCTCGCCGACGGCGACCCGCAGCATGGCTTCGACGAGGTCTAGCCTTGTGACGAGCTCGGTCACCGGATGTTCGACCTGAAGCCGCGTGTTCATCTCAAGGAAATAGAAGTTGCGGTTCTTGTCGACGATGAACTCCACCGTGCCAGCCGTGTCGTAGCCGACAGCCTTGGCGAGCGACACGGCTTCAGCGCCCATGGCGGCGCGTGTCTTGTCGTCGATGAACGGGCTCGGCGCCTCCTCAACCACCTTCTGATTGCGGCGCTGGATCGAGCATTCGCGCTCGCCGAGATGGATGACATTGCCGTGCTTGTCGCCGAGCACCTGAATTTCGATATGGCGCGGCTCCTCGATATATTTCTCGATGAAAACGCGGTCGTCGCCAAAGCTCGACTTCGCCTCGGATTTCGACGAGTTGAAGCCTTCCTCCACCTCTTTGCGGCTATAGGCGATGCGCATGCCCTTGCCGCCGCCGCCGGCCGACGCCTTGATCATCACCGGATAGCCGATCTCGTCGGCGATCTTTGCCGCCTCTTTGGCGTCCTTGATCACCCCGAGATGGCCTGGCACGGTCGAGACCTTGGCCTTGGCGGCAAGCTTCTTCGACTCGATCTTGTCGCCCATGGCCTCGATCGCCTTGACGTTCGGGCCGACAAAGGTAATGCCGGCCTTGGCAAGCGCGCGGGCGAAGGCGGCGTTCTCCGAGAGAAAGCCGTAACCTGGATGGATGGCGTCGGCTACGGTCTCCTTGGCCGCGGCGACGATCTTGTCGATGTCGAGATAGGATTGGCTCGCGGCGGCAGGTCCGATGCGCACCGCCTCGTCCGCCATGTCCACGTGAAGCGCGTCGCGGTCGGCGTCGGAATAGACCGCGACCGTGGGGATGCCGAGCCTCCGCGCCGTCCTCATGATGCGGCAGGCGATTTCGCCCCGATTGGCGATGAGCAGCTTGGCGAACATGGTGGAGGGATACCCAGCTCTAGCCCGGCTCTTCTAGAGGCTCGTTGGGGTCGAGTAAACCGGTGACTATTCTGCCGCGGGGGTTAACGGCTTTGGCCTGGGCGGCTTCCGGCGGCCCTTGCGGGGCCTCTCCGGCTCTGGCGAGGTCGCTGCCGCAGCTGAGCTGAAGGCGAGCACCTCGGCAGAATGGCCCTCCTCCTGTGGCGTCTCGTTTGCGATCTTGGCCAAGGCATCGGCGATGGCCTGAGGATCGTGGGGGGCGGCCGCCGCAGGCGCCGCGGCCATCGCCGGGTCGGGAACGGTAGCCTCAGAACCGGCCGGCAGGCCATGCTCGGCCCCGCGCGCCCTCGCCTTTTGATAGTCCTTGGCAAGGAACGTGTAGACCGTTGGCGTGACAAACAGCGTGAACAGCGTGCCGATGGTCATGCCGGCGCCGATCACCACGCCGATGTCGAAACGGCTCGCGGCACCCGCGCCCTTGGCGATCAGCAGCGGCACCATGGCCACCACCATGGCCGCCGTGGTCATCAGGATTGGCCTGAGCCTGATGGCGGCCGCCTCTTCGATCGCTGCGCGCCGGCTGAATCCTTTCTCCGCCTGGAGCTTGTTGGCGAAATCCACCATCAGGATGCCATGCTTGGAGATCAGCCCGATCAGGGTGACGAGCCCGATCTGGGTATAGATGTTGATAGTGGCGAGCCCGGCATTGAGCGGAATGAGCGCCCCGAAGATCGAGGTCGGCAGCGCCACCAGGATGATGAACGGGTCGCGGAAGCTCTCATATTGCGCGGCGAGCACGAGGAAGATCACCACCAGCGCGAAGATGAAGGTGTAGACGAGCGTGCTGCCCTCCTGCACGAATTGCCGGCTCTCTCCTTGGAAATCGTAAGAGAAGCCCTCTGGGAAGTTTGCTGCCTTCTCCTTCAGGAACTCGATCGCCTCTCCGACCGTCCGGCCAGGGAACGGCACCGCAGAGAGCGTCGCCGAATTGAGCTGCTGGAAATTGGTGAGCGCGTTCGGCTGCACCGTCTTGGTGATCGAGGCGACGTTCGACAGCGACACGAGCGTGCCGGACGCCGTACGGATCTGATAGCGCGTAAGCCAGCTCTCGTTGAGTCGATAGTCGCGCGGCACCTGCGGGATCACGCGGTAGCTTCGTCCGTAAAGATCGAACAAATTCACATAGTTGCCGCCGAGTAGTGTCGCCAGGGAGCCACCGATATCGGCCATGGAGATGCCGAGCCGGTTCGCCTTGTCGTGATCGATGTGGAACTCGATTTGCGGCGTCTCGAAGCGAAGGTCCGAGTCGGAGAAGATGAAGAGCCCGCTTTCACGCGCCGATTTTTCCACGTCAGCGAGCACATCGGCGAGCTCTCGTGCGTCGCGCGTGGTGGTAATCACGAACTGCACCGGCGGTCCGCCGACCGAGCCCGGCAGCGCCGGCGGTGAGAAGGCGAGCGCGAGCGCCGTGGGAATGCTCGAGATGCGAGGCTCGAGCTCCTTCAGCACCTCTTTTTGACTCCGCGCCCGCTCGCCCCAAGGCTTGAGGAGGATGCCAGCGAAGCCTTGATGCACGTCGCCCATGCCGTTGATGGTGAAAACGTGGTCCTTCTCAGGCACCGTCGAGTAGACCTTGTAGAGCTGCTGGGTCGCGTCCTCGAGATAATCGAGATTGGCGTATTGCGGCGTCTTGACCAGGGTAAAGAGAATGCCCTGGTCCTCCTCCGGCGCGAGCTCCTTCTGCGTCGTCATATACATGAGGCCGGTCGCGGCGATCACGCCGACGAGCACGAGCAAGGTCACCGGGCGGTAGTTGAGCATGCCATGCAGCCGTCGCTGATAGCGCTGCTTGAGCCCATCAAACATGCGATCGAGGAAGGCCGTGAAGCGGCCCCCGCCACCGCCGTTGTGCGCTTTGAGCAGGCGTGAACACATCATCGGCGAGAGCGTAAGCGCGATCACGCCGGAGACGAGTACTGCGCCTGCGAGGGTAAAGGCGAATTCCTTGAAAAGGGCTCCGGTCAACCCGGACACGAATCCGATCGGCGCGAACACCGCGGCAAGAGTGATGGTCATGGCGATGATCGGATAGACGATCTCGCGAGCGCCCATCAGCGCCGCCTGCATCGGCCGGTGACCCTCCTCAATATGGCGGTAGATGTTCTCGACCACCACGATGGCATCGTCGACCACGAGACCGATGGCGAGCACGAGGGCGAGCAGCGTCATCAGATTGATGGAGTAGCCGAGAGCTGCCAGGAGCCCGAGCACGCCGATGAGCGACAGCGGAATGGTGACGATCGGGATGATGGTCGACCTGAGATTGCCGAGGAACAGGAAGATCACCACAACGACGATG
The DNA here is from genome assembly GCA_035260285.1 of Methyloceanibacter sp. Taxonomy (GTDB): domain Bacteria; phylum Pseudomonadota; class Alphaproteobacteria; order Rhizobiales; family Methyloligellaceae; genus Methyloceanibacter. The sequence goes on along the minus strand of DATFVP010000275.1, from coordinate 1,515 downwards.
ATCGCCGCCTCGCTTAAGGTCTTAACCACCTCCCACAGCGAGGCGCGGATGAAATTGGTGGCGTCATAGGCGATGGTCGCCTCGAGCCCCACTGGCAGCTCGCGCTGGATCTCCGGCACGGCTTTGCGCACATTGGTAATCACCGTGAGCGGGTTCGCCGTCGGCGTGGCATAGACGCCGATGAACACGGCCTTCAGCCCATCGAAAACCGAAGAGGAATCTGCGCTTTGCGGCCCAAGCTCGATCTCTGCCACGTCGCTCAGGCGGATCAGCGCGTCGCCACGGTTCAGCACCACGAGCCGTCCGAACGCTTCGGGATTGTCGAGCGAGGTCTTGGCGTCGATATTGGTCTGCACGAAATCGCCCTTCACCTGGCCTGGCGCCGAGGTGAAGTTGTTGCTGGCCAATGCCGCACGCACATCGAGCGGGGTCACGCCAAGCGCCGCCATGCGGTCTGGATCGAGCCAGATGCGCATGGCGAAGATCTGGCCGCCAAGGATCTCGGCATTGGCCACGCCGTCGATGGTCTGCAGCTTCGGCTGCACCACGCGGTTGAGGTAGTCGCTGATCTGCGATGAGTTCATCACCTTCGAGTTGAACGACAGGTACATGAGGGCATAGCCCTCGCCCGTCTTCTTGGTGACGATCGAATCATCGGCCTCGCGCGGCAGGATGCCTTTCACCTGCGCGACCTTGGACAGCACGTCGGTCATTGCCCGGTCGGGGTCGGCGTCGAGCTTCAGATTGAGGGTGACGGTGCTGACATTCTGGGTCGAAGTCGCGACCAGCGTGTCGATGCCTTCAGTGCTTGCCACCGCCTGCTGGATCGGCACGGTGATGAACCCCTGAATGAGATCGGCATTGGCGCCAGGATAGACCGTGGTCACCGTGATGGTGGTGTTCGACAGCTCAGGATATTGCCGGATCGGCAGCTTGAACCCGGCTTGCGCGCCGATAAGCAGGATCAACAGGCTCACCACACTGGCAAGCACCGGCCGCTTGATGAAGATGTCGGTGAAAGACATATAGCTACTGCTTCGGCCGCTCCGCGGCGGGCGTCAGAGGCCGTGAATTGTCGATCTTGATGGCGGCGTCGGGGTGCAGCTTGAGCTGGCCGCTGGTCACCACCTGCTCTCCCGCCTTCACCCCTTCCAGGATTGCCACCTCGTCGCCTTGGCTCGGGCCCACGCGCACGAAGCGCCGCTCGACGGTGAGCTGCGGCGCCGGCACCTCTACCTCGCCGACGCTTGCGGTCTTCTCCGGCGCGGGCGGTCCCTCTTTCACCACCCACACGCTGTCGCCATAAAGCCCGTAGGTCACCGCGGTGCGCGGTACCGTCACCAGCTTCTTCGGCTTGCCTTCAAGCACGGCCATGTTAGCGAACATGCCGGGCAGCAGCTGGCGGTCGGCATTGGGCAGCCGTCCGCGCACCATCAGCGTGCGCGTGTCTTGCGCCACGCGGGCGTCGAAGGCCTCGATCACCCCTTTGAACACCTGGCCGGGATAGGCATTGAC
>DATFVP010000274.1:0-2555 GCA_035260285.1 Methyloceanibacter sp. | reverse complement strand
GCGACTTCCTGCATGTTCGACATGGTCTTCTCGAAGAGATCGTCGCGCGGCGCGATGACGATGACCGGCATGTTCTCATCGATCAGCGCGATCGGTCCATGCTTCAGTTCGCCGGCGGCATAGCCCTCGGCGTGGATATAGGAGATCTCCTTCAGCTTGAGAGCGCCCTCGAGCGCGATCGGATAGCTCTGGCCGCGCCCCAGATAGAGCACGTCGCGGGCGCGCTGAAGGCGGTGGGCCAGAATCTCGTAGGGCTTCTCGTCTCGCAGCACCGTGGCCATATGGCGCGGGACTTCGGCGAGCGCCTGAACGAGCTCGGCCTCAAGCGCCTCGTCAATAACCCCCCTCGCCTTGCCGGCAACAATGGCGAGGCAGGCAAGCGCGGTGAGCTGGCAGGTAAAGGCCTTGGTCGAGGCGACCCCGATCTCAGGCCCCGCGAGCGTTGGAATGATCGCGTCTGATTCACGCGCGATGGAGGACTCGCGCACGTTAACGATAGAGAGAACGCTCTGGCGGCGCTCGCGGCAATGACGGAGCGTGGCGAGCGTGTCGGCCGTCTCGCCGGACTGCGAGATGAAGAGAGCTGCGCCGCCTAGCTCCAATCCGCCCTGCCGGTAGCGCATCTCCGAGGCGATATCGACGTCGGCGGGAAGATGAGCCCAGCGCTCGAACCAATATTTGGCGACGAGCCCGGCATAGAACGCCGTGCCGCATGCCGAGATGGCGAGCCGGTTGAGCTTGGCAAAGTCGAGGGGAAGCTTGGGAGTCCCGACGCGGGCGAGCGACAGATCGACGGTGCTGGCCAGCGTGTGGCCGACCACCTCAGGCTGCTCGTGGATCTCCTTGGCCATAAAATGGCGGTGGTTGCCCTTGTCGACCAGGAGAGCCGTGGCCAGCGATCTTGCGACCGGGCGCTGCACCGCGTTGCCGCTCCGGTCGCGGATGGCGACCCCTTCGCGGGTGAGCACCGCCCAGTCGCCATCTTCGAGATAGCAGACCTCGTCGGTGAAGGGGGCAAGGGCCAGCGCGTCGGAGCCAACGAACATCTCGCCCTTGCCATAGCCGATGGCGAGCGGGCTCCCTTGTCGGGCCACAATCATGAGGTCGTTGTAGCCGCGGAAGATCATGGCAAGCGCAAAGGCGCCTTCGAGCCGCTGTAGCGCGTGATAGACGGCACGCACTGGATCGTTGCCGGCGCGGAGCTCGCGGGTGATGAGGTGGGCGATGACCTCGGTATCAGTGTCGCTGGTGAAGGCCGCGCCTTCGGCTGTGAGTTCCTCCTTCAGCTCGCGATAATTCTCGATGATGCCGTTATGCACGACCGAGACGTCATCGGTCATGTGGGGATGGGCATTCGCTTCCGTGGGCTTGCCGTGGGTTGCCCAGCGGGTATGGCCGATTCCGGTCTCGCCGAGCAGCGGCGAAGATTTGAGCCGCGCTTCGAGATTGCGCAGCTTGCCTTCGGAGCGGCGGCGGCCGAGTACGCCGTTCTCCACCGTCGCCACTCCGGCAGAGTCGTAGCCGCGATATTCAAGCCGCTTGAGCGCATCGACGAGCTGGCCAGCGACCGGCCCTTTGCCGAGGACGCCAACAATGCCGCACATCAGCCTAACTCCGATTCCCGAATCTCACGCTTACCTACCTAAGTGGCAAAAGCGGCGGCAATTCATATGCTATAACCCTTTATTTATTTCCGCGCCCGCAGCTTGCGGAACCGGGCCGCCCAGCCGGGCCTCTCCTCCTGCGGAGCACGGGTGAGCGCCAAGGCATCGGGGGACACGTCCTTGGAGATGACGCTGCCAGAGCCGACATAAGCGCCCTCCCCGATCTTGACCGGCGCCACCAGAGAGCTGTTCGAGCCTATAAAGGCTCCAGCGCCGATCTCGGTGCGATGCTTGGCGATGCCGTCGTAATTGCAGGTGATGGTGCCCGCGCCGATATTAGCGCGCGCGCCGATGCTGGTGTCGCCGATATAGGTGAGGTGATTGACCTTGGCACCTTCGGCGAGCTGCGACTTTTTGATCTCGACGAAATTGCCGACCTTGGTGTTCGGGCCAAGGTCGGCGCCTGGCCTTAGCCTCGCATAGGGACCGACTTCCGCGTTTGGTCCGATATGCGCATCGACGAAGTGGCAGAAACTATGAATGATCGCGCCGTTCTCGACGACCACGCCCTGGCCAAAAAACACATTCGGCTCGATGATCACGTCCGTGCCAATCTTGGTGTCATGGCTGAGAAACACCGTCTCCGGTGCGACGAGGGTCACGCCTTCAGACATGACCTTGTCGCGCAGCCGGGTTTGCATGGCGTCTTCGGCCTGGGCAAGCTCGGCGCGGGAATTCACGCCCAGCACTTCATCGGCATCGCTGCGCAGAATGCGCGTTGTGAGCCCATCGGCGCGGGCCAGTGCCACCGCGTCGGTCAGATAGAACTCGCCCTTGGCGTTGGCATTGCCGATGCGGGCAAGAAGATCGGTTAGCGTCTTGCCGCTGCCGAATCCCATGATCCCGGAATTGCACAGGGTTATGGCGCGCTCCTCCGCACTCGCGTCCTTC
>DATFVP010000273.1:0-4166 GCA_035260285.1 Methyloceanibacter sp. | reverse complement strand
GGCATGGCTAACGCCCGGTTCCGCTTTTGCCATGATTGTGAATAGACTTGAGATTGCCGCGAACCCTAAATCCGGCGTTTTCAGTGGACGCTCCGCCATGCAAGCCAGTCTTTACCGCCTCGCTCAGGTTGCCCTGCTTGGCGCTGCCCTGGTGCTTGCCCCGCTCTTCGTCTGCGCCGAGCCAAAGGCTCCGAGCGAGGAGGAGAACGCCGACGCCGCCTTTGCTGCAAGCTACATCGGCAAGAATTATGACGGCGATCTCGACATCGAAGGTTGGGACGATCTGGGCGGCGGCCTGATCGCCGCGCCGATCTTCATCCACCAATATCAGCGCGAGGACGGGACCTATCTCGTGCTCACCAGCCGCCAGCTCGCCAAGGAGTCGAAAGACACGCCGGCAAATTATGAGGTGGTCGACGCACTGATCGTGCCGCCGCCGCAGGCCGGCGTCGAGTTCACCATCTCCTGCGTGCAGGGCAAGGACGAGACGCTCAGATTCATCGGCGAGGCCAAGGGGCCTGAGAGCAAGGAATGGTGGACCGAGGTGCGGCGGGCCTGGGAGATTGCGCTCGACACCGGCAAGATCTCATCGACCAAGACCAAGGGCGTGCGCTGCACCAACGTCTCCTGGGGCCAGTAGGAGTAACCCATGAAGGCAAGGCTGAAGGATCTCGTCATCGCCGAAAGCGACGACATCGTGGCGGAAGGCGGTTACCACTATTTCCCAATCTCGGTGGTGCGCATGGAGTGGCTGGAAAAGGCGCCGAAGACCGCCTCCGACCACGCTTGCCCGCATGGCGTCCAGTTCTACGATGTGGTGATCGACGGCGAGCGCCATCCCCGCGCCGCCTGGATTTATGAGGCGCCGAGGCCTTCGATACGCCATGTGGCGAACCGCTTCGGCTTCTGGGAAGACGTCGAGGTCCGCTGAGTGACCCTCCCAGCCCTGACCCTTCTCGCCGCCCTCGGCTCAGGGCTGATAGCGGGCTTCTTCCTCGCCTTCTCGGCGACCGTGATGTGGGCACTCGAGCGCCAGCCACCGCCCGCAGGCATCGCCGCCATGCAGGCGATCAACGTGGTGGTGCTGAACCCCATCTTCCTCGGGGTCTTCTTCGGAACGGCCATTCTCTCGCTCGTGCTCGACATCGTCGCGCTGGTGCGCTGGTCGGAATCAGGGTCTGGATATTTGCTCGCGGGCAGCTTGCTCTATTTCGTCGGCACCTTCCTGGTGACGCTCGTGTTCAACGTTCCGCTCAACAACAGGCTCGCCGCCGTCGAGCCTGACAGCGCCGAAGGAAGAACGGTGTGGACGCACTACCTCTCGGCGTGGACGGCCTGGAACCATGTGCGCACCGTAGCGTCGCTCGCGGCGGCGGCATGCCTCATCTTGGCCACTGCACAGCAGTGGGGTTAGCGCCAAGGCGCTAATTTTTGGCGGCCTGGACGCGCGCCAACAGTTCCTCGACCTTTGGCAAAATGCCGTCGACGATGCGCGCCACGCCTTCAGCGTTGGGATGCATGCCGTCGCCCTGCGTGTATTGGTCGTCGAGCGCCACGCCGTCGAGGAAGAAAGGATAGAGGATGAGGTCGTAGCGTTGGGCGAGGTCGGCATAGAGCGCCCTGAACTGGTCCACATAGTCCTTGCCGAGATTTGGCGGCGCTTCCATGCCGGCGAGCAGGATGGGCAGCCCGCGGGCTTTCAGCTCGGTGATGATCTTCTCGAGTGTCGCCTTGGTCGCGGCGGGATCCAAACCCTGAAGTGCGTCGTTGGCGCCGAGCTCGATGATCACGGCGCTCGCATCGTCGGGCATGGCCCAATCGAGCCTGGCGAGCCCCGCCGCCGCCGTGTCGCCCGACACGCCGGCATTGACCACCTTCACCTCCTGGCCGCGCCCTTTTAGCGCCCGCTCGAGCTGGGCCGGGAAGGAATCCTTCTCCGGCAAGCCAAGCCCTGCGGTCAGACTGTCGCCGAAGGCGACGATCACAGGCGTGGCTGCCGTCGCCTGACTTGCGGGCAGCCCCGACGCGGCAAGCAACATCCCTGCGGCAACAACGGCGGTAGCAAGTGCGCCTCGCTTCATCTTTTGGACCTCTTTGCTCTTCTTTATTACAGCCTGCCATGCCATGTCAGGAGCGCGACCCGGTTTCATGGATCAAACTCTGAAACAACCCTCTGCCTCAGCCATCAGGCTTGAAGACGTGCATGTCACGCTTCCCTCCCGCGCCGGACCCGTTGCCATATTGCGCGGATTGGACATGAACGTGGCGGCCGGCGAATCGATTGCCGTGGTTGGCCGCTCCGGCTCGGGCAAATCCACGCTTCTCATGGTGATTGCCGGATTGGAGCGGGCGACCGAAGGCCGCGTGACTGTGCTCGGCGCCGATTTCAGCGCACTCAATGAGGACGATCTCGCTCGCCTTCGCGCCGCCAATATCGGCATCGTGTTTCAATCCTTCCACCTCGTGCCAACCATGACGGCCATCGAGAACGTCGCGCTGCCGCTCGAGTTCCTCGACCGCGACGACGCCTTCGACGCTGCGCGCGCAGCGCTCGCCGAGGTCGGCCTCTCGCACCGCGAGACGCATTTTCCTGGGCAGCTCTCCGGCGGCGAGCAGCAGCGCGTGGCCATGGCCCGAGCACTCGCACCCAAGCCTTCTCTAATTCTCGCCGACGAGCCGACCGGTAATCTCGACGAGACCACCAGCGCCGATGTCATGGACCTTCTCTTCACCCTGAAGGAGCGGACCCAAGCCACGCTCATGCTCATCACCCATGACCGGGCGCTCGCCAAGCGCTGCGACCGCATCGTGAGCCTAGCCGATGGCCGTGCCACCAATGGCCGGGTGGCGAGCGCAGCCACCAAGCGTCGCAGCGCAGCGTCGTGACTGCCGCGCGCCTCGTAACACCCGCGCCGGCAAGTGGTCTGCGCCTGCCGCTCGCTTTCGCCATCGCGCTTCGCGAGCTTCGCGCCGGCGCCGGCGGCCTCACAGTCTTCGTGCTGTGTATCGCGCTCGGCGTCATGGCCGTTGCCGCCATCGGCTCGCTCGGTGCGTCCTTCGATGCGGCGCTCGCCCGCCAGGGGCGCCTGCTCGTCGGCGGCGATCTCGCCTTCGAGCGCGTGCACCGGCGGGCAAGCGCCGAGGAGCGCGTCGCGCTCGACGGCCAAGGCCAGGCGACCGAATCGGCGAGCTTGCGCGCCATGGCGCGGATCCCCGGAGGCAAGAGCGCGCTGGTCGAGGCGAAAGCCGTCGACGGCGCCTATCCGCTCTATGGAGAGGTCGTCGTCGCCGAGCCGAAGGACGCAGGCCCGATCTGGCGCAAACCTGGCGTCATCGTGGCTGAGCGCTCTCTGCTCGAGCGCCTAAATATCCGGATTGGCAGCACCGTCTCCATCGGTGATGCCACCGTGACCATCGGCGGCATCCTCGGCACCCAGCCTGACCGGCTGGCCGACCGCCTCGCCTATGGCCCGCGGGTGCTGATGTCGCTCGACACGCTCGACCGCACCGGGCTCATCCAGCCCGGAAGCCTAATCCGCTGGATCTATCGCTTGCAGCTTGCCGGCGAGCGGGGCAACGACCGGATGGAGCTCAACACCGCGCGGTTTACCATCGAAGCAAAGTTCCCCGAAAGCGGCTTTGCCATCACCGATTGGACCGATCCCGTTCCCTCGATCCGCCGCGAGGTCAAGCGCTTCACCCAGTTCATCAGCCTAGTCGGGCTTGGTGCGCTCTTGCTCGGCGGCATCGGCGTCGCCAATGCCATCGGCAGCTACATGGCCAAGAAGCGTCAGGTGATCGCCACCTTCAAGACGCTGGGCGCTACGAGCCGGCTGGTGCTTGCCGTCTATCTCATCCAGGCGCTGATGCTTGCCGGTCTTGGCATCCTCCTCGGGCTCCTGCTCGGCGCGCTCACCCCCGCCTTGCTGTCGGCAACCTATGGCGATGCCCTGCCCATTGCGCTGGCCGTCGAGCCGCATCCAGTGTCGCTGCTCACCGCTGCCGGTGCGGGCCTCCTCACCATGCTGCTCTTCGTGCTTCTGCCTTTGGGCCGGGCCAGCGTCGTGCCGCCAGCAACGCTGATGCGCTCCCATCTCACCGACGAGCAGGAACAGCCGCCGCTTGGCTTCATCGTCACGGCAGCTTCAAGTGGCCTCGCGCTGTTC
>DATFVP010000272.1:0-5533 GCA_035260285.1 Methyloceanibacter sp. | reverse complement strand
GCAAAAGTCCGCCACGCTTGGCCCCGCCTTCTTCCACCGGACGGTCTCGCATTAAACGGCTGCGCGATTCGGGTCAAGCCCGCTGCAAACGCATCCACAATCCGCAAGCCATGTCGCATCCATGTCGCACGGAGGTTTTTGCACCCCCTGCAAACCCTTGGAAATGCTTGTATCCATGTCGCATAATTTGGTGCGACATGAGGGCCAAAATTTTGGCTAACTTATTGATTTTATTATGTCAAAAAGGCTTTACCAATGGGTATCACAACTTCTCTATGCGGATCATCTGTGGCTTGGCATCGACGTGGCCGTCACGCTCGATTGCCGCAAGCGCCTTGCGGATCGCCGCCTCTGTGGTCTGGTGGGTGATCATGACCACGGTCGCGGGCGAGCCGGCCTCTTGGCGCCGGAAGCCCGGCAATTCGGCGCGCGGTCGGCGCTGCACGATGCTTTCCAGCGAGATGCCCTGCTCGGCCATGCGGCTTGCAATCGCCGCAAACGCGCCGGTGCGGTCGTAGACCGAGAGCCTAATGTAATAGCCGCCTTCATGGCCTCGCATCTCGGCCTTCTTGTAGGGTTTGAGATCCTTCACCTTAGTGCCGAACGGCGGCAGGATGTGGCCTCTTGCAATGTCGATCAGGTCGCTTGCGACGGACGAGGCCGTGGGGCCAGCGCCGGCGCCGGGCCCAATCAACATGATATCGCCGACGAAGTCCCCGTCGATGGCGACGCAGTTGGAGACGCCGTCGACCGAGGCGATCGCGGTGTGCTTCGGCACCATGGTCGGATGCACGCGCTGCTCGATGCCGCTCTCAGTGCGCGAGGCGACTCCGAGCAGCTTGATGCGGTAGCCGAGATCGTCGGCAGCCTCGATGTCGGCAGGCGTGATATTTTCGATGCCCTCGACATACACCGACTCGAACGAGATGCGCGTGCCGAAGGCGAGCGAGGTCAGAAGCGCAAGTTTATGCGCCGTGTCGAAGCCGCCGATGTCGAAGGTTGGGTCTGCCTCGGCATAGCCCTGCGCTTGCGCCTCTTTCAGCACGTCGGCGAAGCTGCGCCCTTCGGTGAGCATTAGAGTGAGGATGTAGTTGCAGGTGCCGTTCAAGATGCCGTAGACGCGGGCGATGGTGTTACCTTGCAGGCTCTCGCGGATGGTCTTGACCACGGGAATGCCGCCGGCCACCGCACCTTCGAAATTCAGCGCCACCCCATGTTTCTCGGCGAGCGCCGCGAGCGCGGGCCCGTGATGGGCGAGCAGCGCCTTGTTGGCGGTGACCACATGCTTGTCGGCACGCAGTGCCGCCTCCACCGACTCCTTGGCGATGCCCTCCTCGCCGCCGATCAGCTCGACGAAGGCGTCGATCTCTGGATCGCGGGCGAGCTCAACCGGATCGGCGACGAAGCGAAAGCCGGAAGTGTCTATGTCGCGGTTCTTGTGCCGATTGAGCGCAGAAACGGCCACGATCTCGATCGGCCGCCCGATGCGTTTGCTGAGATCGGGGCTGCGCTCGGCGAGGAGCCGCAGGACCCCACCTCCGACCGTGCCGAGCCCGGCGAGCCCGAGTTTCAGAGGCTCCGTCATGTGAGGATCAGAGCGTTCTCGTCGCCTTCGACGCAAGTGGAATGATGTTGTGCAGGCTTTTCGCCGATTCGGCGAGGAATTTCCGGATATTGCGTGCAGCCTGGCGGATGCGCTGCTCGTTCTCGACAAGCGCGATGCGAACATAGCCTTCGCCATATTCGCCGAAGCCGACGCCTGGCGACACGGCGACCGAGGCCTGCTCGAGCAGCAGTTTGGAGAACTCAAGCGAACCAAGATGGGAGAACATGTCGGGGACCGGCGCCCAGGCGAACATGGTGGCCGCCGGCGCCGGGATCGTCCAGCCGGCGCGCGTAAGAGAATCGACGAGGCAATCGCGGCGGCGGCGATAGATGCCGCGGATCTCCTCGATGCAATCTTGCGGCCCGTTCAAGGCGGCTGCTGCTGCGACCTGAATGGGCGTGAAGGCGCCGTAGTCGAGATAAGATTTCACTCGCGACAGCGCGCTGATCAGCCGCTCGTTGCCAACGGCAAAGCCCATGCGCCAGCCAGGCATGGCGTAGGTCTTGGACAGCGTGGTGAACTCGACCGCGATGTCCGTGGCGCCAGGCACCTGCAGGATCGACGGCGGCGGCTCATCACCGAAATAGATCTCGGCATAAGCGAGATCCGAGAGCACGATCAGATCGTGCTTCTTAGCGAAGCCGACCACCTCACGATAGAAATCGAGATCGGCGACGAGCGCGGTAGGGTTGGCCGGATAATTTAGCACGAGTGCCGAGGGCTTCGGCACCGAGTGCCTCACCGCCCGGCTCAGCGAGTTCATGAAGGCAGAATCGGTCGAGGCCGGCAGATGGCGGATCACGCCGCCAGACATGATGAAGCCGAACTCGTGGATGGGATAGGTGGGGTTGGGCACCAGGATCACGTCGCCAGGCCCGGTGATGGCTTGCGCCATATTGGCGAAGCCTTCCTTAGAGCCGAGCGTGGCGACGATCTCGGTCTCGGGGTTGAGCTTCACGCCAAAACGCCGCGCATAATAGGCGCCTTGCGCCCGGCGCAACCCCTGGATGCCGCGTGACGCTGAATAGCGGCTGGTGCGGGTATCGCGCACCGTCTCGATCAGCTTCTGCACGATATGAGGCGGGGTCGGCATGTCGGGATTGCCCATGCCGAAATCGATGATGTCGTCGCCTCGCGCGCGGGCCTGCGCCTTGAGCTTGTTGACCTGCTCAAACACGTATGGCGGCAGCCGCCTGATTCTGTGGAAATCGCTGTTCACGCACTTGTCCCGCTGACCCCCAACCAGGACGCTATGCCTAACGGGTGGGCATTTGAACCACAGAAGCGGCCCCCGGGGCAAGACGCGCCAAGCCGCAGTTTCGCGCCCCTAATTGCCAGCTTCAGCCGGTTTGACCGATGCTGTGGTCGTTTCGTCGGCCGATCCCTGACGTCTCGCCTGCTCGTTTTGCAGATCGGCGATTGCAGCCTTCCGCTCTTTCGGGCTCAGGGTTTTTCCGAGCTGCTTGTTGGAGGCGTCAAAAGACGACGGTGACGGGGCGGCGGAGACCAAGGAATCGGAGCAGCCGCCTAAAATGAGCAGGGGTAAGGCAAAAAGCACCAAGCCTGCCCGTTTTGATGGCAGCTGCGGCACAGGTCGAACCGATCTTTTAGGCGCCTGGTGCACTGTGATTGGAATCGCACGTCCCTTGCTATATTGCATAGCACAATGAGTCTAAGAACGAGAGTCGTCCACATCGCTGAGATGCTCCGCTACCTTGGCATCATTGCGATTAACTGGGGGTAAAATAAGGGCGCGACCTTTCATGCAGGAAAAGAACAAGGCCGTCACAGGGCCAGGAGCAGAAGAGCAGCAAGTCGGCCAGTGGGATGAGCTGGCACGCAACATGGTGCGTCTGTTCGATCAGGGCACCAAGGTGCTCGGCACTCTGGCAGAGCGCGGCAACGGCGCCGGACCCTACAGCATGGCGGCGGAAGCCGGAGAGGCGACTAGGGCGCTCGGTGAAATCGCCAGGCAATGGGTGAGCGACCCAGGCAAGCTCGCCGCCGCGCAGAACGAGCTCTTCAAGGATTACGCCGAGCTTTGGGGGCGTTCGGTGCGCCGGTATCTCGGCGAAGAGGACGTGAAGCCGGTGATCGAGCCGAAGCCCGGCGACAATCGCTTCAAGGATCCTGACTGGTCGAATACCCAATTCTTCGATTTCTGGAAGCAGGCTTATCTGCTGACGGCGCGCTGGGCAGAGGACCTCACCCGCAAGACCGAGGGCGTCGACGACAAGACCAAGAAGCGCGCTTTGTTCTATCTCGAGCAGATGCTCGCGGCCTTCTCGCCGTCGAACTTCGCCTTCACCAACCCGGAAGTGGTGCGCGCCACGCTCGCCACCAACGCGGCAAATTTGGTGCAAGGCATGGCGCATCTCGCCCACGACCTCGAGCAATCAAAGGATCTGTTGCGCATCAGCCAGACCGACCTGTCGGCGTTCGAGGTCGGCAAGAATCTCGCGGTGACGCCCGGCAAGATCGTGTTCCAGAACGATCTCATCCAGCTCATCCAATACAGCCCGAGCACGGAAGAGGTGTATGAGCGGCCTCTGCTGATCGTGCCGCCGTGGATCAACAAGTACTACATCCTTGATCTCGTGCCGGAGAAAAGCTTCATCAAGTGGACGGTCGCGCAAGGCTTCACCGTGTTCACCGTTTCCTGGGTGAATCCTGACGCGAAGCTCTCGCAGAAGACTTTCGAGGACTACATGCGCGAGGGCATCCTCGCCGCGGTCGACGCCGTCAGCAAGCAGACCGGGCAGAAGCAGATCAATGCGCTCGGCTATTGCGTGGGCGGAACCCTGCTCGCCTCGACGCTCGCCTATATGGCCGCCAAGAAAGACCACCGGATCGCCTCGGCGACGTTCCTCGCGGCGCAGGTCGACTTCAGCGAGGCGGGCGACCTCCTCGTCTTCATCGACGATGCACAATTGAACTCGCTCGAAGAGATGATGGCAGAGCAGGGCTATCTCGACGGCTCGCGCATGGCGGCGGTTTTCAACATGCTCCGCCCGCGCGACCTGATCTGGCCTTATGTCGTGAACAACTATCTCCTCGGCAAGAAGCCCTTCCCCTTCGACCTGCTCTATTGGAACGCCGATTCGACAAGGCTCCCCGCCGCCAACCACGCCTTCTATCTGCGCGAGTTCTATCATCTGAACCGGTTGAGCAAGGGCGAGCTGCACCTTGGCGGCGTGAAGCTCAATCTTTCCCGGGTGAAAATCCCGATCTATGAGCTCTCCACCAAGGAAGATCACATCGCGCCTGCTTCCTCGGTGTTCATCGGCTCCAAGCTGTTCGGCGGCCCGGTGCGCTTCGTCATGGCTGGCTCCGGGCACATCGCTGGCGTGGTCAATCCACCGGCGAGGAAGAAATATCAGTTCTGGGCCGGCACCCCCTCCGACACGCTCGCCGAATGGATGAAGAAGGCGACAGAGACGCCTGGCTCGTGGTGGCCAGACTGGGAGGTGTGGCTTGCCGAATTGTCAGGTCCAAAGATCCCGGCGCGCAATGCATCGGCTGGACCGCTCAAGCCGATCGAGGATGCGCCAGGCTCCTATGTGCGGGAGCGGCTGTAGAGCCAACCGGCAAGCATGCAGCTCAACGGCCTGACTCTGTTCGGCTTGCTATCGGTGACCGCAATGCTCGTGTTCTACGCGCTTGAGCATCGCAGTCATTGGTTCGTTCTCGCTTTCGCCGGAGGGTGCATTGCCGCCTCCGCCTATGGGTTCCTGCAAGGTGCTTGGCCCTTCGGCGTTGTCGAACTGATCTGGGCGGCAGTCGCCTTCAAGCGATGGCTGGCGCTGAGGCAAGCGACATCGCTGACCTGAAACTACGGAAACAGTGGGAGCTGCTCGAGCCCCAGCGTTTCGTCGAAGCCGTACATCAGGTTGAAGTTCTGCAGCGCCTGGCCGGCAGAGCCCTTCA
>DATFVP010000271.1:0-8584 GCA_035260285.1 Methyloceanibacter sp. | reverse complement strand
TTCCCGATGAAGGCTGGGCTGCCCGAGCGCGAGCCCGAGCTGCTCAAGCGCTGGGCGCGGCTTCGCCTCTACGACCGGATGCGCGAAGAGGCCATGGGACGTGAGAAGTTCATCCTGCATGACGGTCCGCCTTACGCCAACGGCCATCTGCATATCGGTCATGCGCTGAACAAGATCCTCAAAGACGTGATCAACCGCTCGCAAGGCATGATGGGCAAGGACGCCAATTACGTCCCCGGCTGGGACTGCCACGGCCTTCCCATCGAATGGAAGATCGAGAAGGAGAACTACCGCGCCAAGGGAAAGACCAAGCCGGACCTCTCAGACCCCGCGGCGATGATCGCGTTTCGCCACGAATGCCGCGCCTACGCGCAGCATTGGCTCGAGGTTCAGCGCGAGGAGTTCAAGCGTCTGGGCGTCGAGGGCGATTGGGAGCATCCCTACACCACCATGAGTTACGACGCCGAAGCCACCATAGCGTCCGAGCTGATGAAGTTCGCCATGAACGGCACGCTCTATCGCGGCTCGAAGCCGGTGATGTGGTCGGTGGTGGAGAAGACAGCGCTCGCCGAGGCCGAGGTCGAGTATCAGGAGATCACCAGCCACACAATCTTCGTGAAGTTCCCAATTGTACGGGCGACGACGGGAAATTTGGATCCGTACGAGCTTCTTGGTGCTTCAATCGTCATCTGGACCACCACGCCCTGGACCATCCCGGGGAACCGCGCAATCAGCTACTCAAACTCGATCAGCTACGGACTTTATCAAGTCATTGGTGCCCCTGAGGGAAATTGGGCCAAGAAGGGTGACAAGCTTGCCATCGCCGATACGCTGGCAGAGAACCTAAAAGCCGCGGCGCGGATTGAAAGCTGGGACCGCCTCGGCAACGTCAAAGGTGAGATGTTACGGTACTCAATTGTCGCACATCCGCTGCGCGGTCACGGTTATGATTTTGACGTGCCGCTACTTGCCGGCGAACACGTAACTGCCGACACAGGGACGGGATTTGTCCACACCGCTCCCGGTCACGGCAGAGAAGACTTCGAAGTCTGGACAGCGAACGAGCGGTTGCTTGCTGATCGCAAGATAGACTCGCTGATCCCCTTCACCGTCGATGCCGGCGGCTACTTCACCAAGGATGCGCCTGGCTTCGAGGGCAAGCGCGTCATCGACGATAAGGGCAATTTCGGTGACGCCAACGAAGCCGTCATCAAGGCTCTCATCGATGCTAATGCGCTCATCGCGCGCGGGCGGCTGCGTCACGACTATCCTCATTCCTGGCGGTCGAAGAAGCCGGTCATCTTTCGCAACACGCCGCAATGGTTCATCTCCATGGACGGCGGTATCAATGATGGTGACACACTCCGCAACCGCGCCCTCAAAGCCATCGGTGAGACGCGATGGGTGCCGCCGCAAGGCGAGAACCGCATCCGCGGCATGATCGACACGAAGCCCGATTGGGTGGTGTCGCGCCAGCGCGCCTGGGGCGTTCCCCTCACCGTGTTCCGTCACAAGGAGACTGGGCGCGTGATCCCGTTCCCTGACTTCAACGCCTCGGGCGAGCTGATCGACCGCATCGTCGCTGCCTTCGCCCGCGAAGGCGCCGATGCCTGGTTCGAAGAGGGTGCCAAAGAGCACTTCCTTTCCGGCCTGGTTGACAACCCGTCAGAGTGGGAGAAGGTCGACGACATCCTCGACGTCTGGTTCGACTCCGGCTCGACGCACGCTTTCGTGCTCGAGGTTCGCCCCGACCTCGCTTGGCCGGCCTCGCTCTATCTCGAAGGCTCCGACCAGCATCGCGGCTGGTTCCAGTCCTCGCTACTTGAGGCCTGTGGCACGCGTGGGAAGGCGCCGTTCGAGGCCGTGCTCACCCATGGCTTCGTCGTCGACGAGGACGGGCGCAAAATGTCGAAGTCGCTCGGCAACGTGGTGGCTCCGCAGGACGTGATCCGCCAGTCAGGCGCAGAGATTCTCAGACTATGGGCGATGAGCTCCGACTACGCCGAGGATCTGCGCATCGGTCAGGACATCATCAAGGCGAACGTTGAGTCCTACCGCAAGCTCAGGAACACGCTGAGATTCATGCTCGGCAATCTCGCCCATTACGAGCAAAGCCTTGCCGTCGCCTACGCCGAGATGCCTGAGCTTGAGCGCTATATGCTCTCTCGCCTTGCCGAGCTCGACCAGCTCGTGCGCGCCGGCTACCAGGCCTTTGACTTCAAGCGCGTGTTTCATGCGCTGCTCAATTTCTGCGTCAACGATCTCTCGGCCTTCTATTTCGACATCCGCAAGGACGCGCTCTATTGCGATCCTTACGACAGCGTGACGCGGCGCTCGGCACTCACCGTGCTCGATATTCTGTTCGGCGCGCTCACAGCCTGGCTTGCCCCCATCCTCGCCTTCACCATGGAGGAGGCGTGGTTGAACCGCTTCCCGGGCGAGGCAAGCTCGGTGCATCTTCGCCAGTTCCCCGCCATCCCTGCCGCATGGCGCGACGAGGCGCTTGCCGAGAAATGGAGCAAGGTGCGCGCCTTCCGCCGCGTGGTCACCGGCGCGCTCGAGATCGAGCGCAAAGAGGGCCGCATCGGCTCGAGCCTCGAAGCTGCACCTAAAGTTTATGTCGCCGATCGAGACTTTCGCGACGCGCTTGCCGGCGTCGATCTCGCCGAGATTTCCATCACCAGCGGCGCCGAGCTGATGAGTGGCGTGGGTCCTGAGGGGGCCTTCCGCCTCGACGACGTTCCCGGCGTCGCCGTGGTCTTCGCCCGCGCCCAAGGCACGAAATGCGCCCGCTCGTGGAAGATCCTTGAGGACGTCGGCGCCGATCCCGAATTTCCCGAGCTGTCGTTGCGCGACGCCGAGGCCGTCCGTCAATTCGACGCCCGCCACCCTCTGGCCGCGGAATAGCGATGCGCTACCTATGGGGAGCGCTATCGCCGCTCGGGCTTGGCGTCGCCGCGGTCGCCCTGGTCCTGGACCAGGCCCACAAGGCCTGGATGCTCTATATCTATGACATCGGCGCCAAGGGAACCGTGCACGTCACCCCGTTCCTCGATCTCGTTCTCGTTTGGAACCAGGGCGTGAGCTACGGGATGCTCCAGCAGCGGACCGAGCTCGGCCGCTTCCTCTTGATCGTGTTCGCCTTTGCCGCCGCAATCGCCCTTGCCGTATGGCTCGCGCGCATAAATTCGAGGCTGACCGCCGTCTGCATCGGCCTCATCATCGGCGGGGCCATCGGCAACGCCATCGATCGCATCCTCCATGGCGCGGTTGCCGATTTCTTCTCGTTCCACGCCTTCGGTTATGAATGGTACATCTTCAATATCGCCGACACCGCCATCGTTGCGGGCGTCATCGGACTTCTGTATGAATCGGTATTCGGGGGACACAAAAAGGTCTCAAACCCTTCTAAGATGTAAAGAAAGCCCGGTTTACGGGCATTTCAGGGGGAATCGTGGGGCGCGCCGCAACCCGCATCTTGAGGCTTTTTGGCAAGGGCCTCTTGTCGTTCGCTGCCTGTGGGCTGGTGCTTGCTCTTGGCGGCTGCGGCGGCATCGAATTCCAGGGCAAAGTCTTCGACTACGCCGGCCTTTCAAGCCTCGGCAAGGAACAAGAGGACGTGAGGATGACGGAGCGGGCGCCGCTTCTCGTTCCACCCAACACCCACAAACTTCCGCCGCCAGGCAGCCCCGAAGTCACGCGCGCCGACTGGCCCGCCGATACCGACAAGGAGCGCAAGCGGCTCGCCGCCGCAAGGCAGGCTGAGGAACGCAAGAAGGCGGCCGAGGCCGAGCCAAACAATCCTTATGCCGGCAAGCCGAACCTGCTCGATAAGGTGCTTGGCAGAAACGAGACTCCTGAAGAGGATCCGCTCGACGTTCCGGAGCCCGATCCGTCGGACAAGACGGCTGAGGATAAGGCCCGCGAGCGTGCCGCGGCCACGCCGCAAAAGCCGGTCGATCAGTCGCTGAACGCGCCGACCACGCCGGCGACCGACGATCCGTTCCATCCGGCCGCGCCCGACAGCTACAAGGGCATGTCCAACCCCTCCGGCAACAATGCCAGTTGGTGAGGCCAATCGCGGGTGAAGCCCGTGCGGCCGAGCGAATTGGCTTGAAAAATCAGGGGGCAGGGCTGAAATGTGGGACAATCCCGCCCGTCAAGCCGCAAGGGCTGACTCTTTGGTTCCTCACACCCGGTCACGATCCATGGTGATATCGATGTTCGATCAGCTTGCGGGCGTGCTTGAGGCACGGACGGGCGCGATCCTCGCCGCTTTAAGCCTCGCCTCCATGGCTGTTGCGGTCGCTGTCGACGGCGCCCGTGCCACCCCCCGTGTCGTCGAATTCACCCTTGGGAACGGCCTCCAGGTCTTGGTCATCCCCGACCATCGCGCTCCCGTCGTAACCCAGATGATCTGGTACAAGGTCGGCGCTGCCGACGAGCCGCCGGGGTCCTCGGGCATCGCCCATTTCCTCGAGCATCTGATGTTCAAGGGCACAGAGGCGATCCCCCCCGGCCAATTCTCCAAGATCGTGGCCAAGAACGGCGGAGAGGACAATGCCTTCACCAACCACGACGTCACCGCCTATTTCCAGCGCGTGGCCAAGGATCGGCTGCCCACGGTGATGGCCATGGAGGCTGACCGCATGGCCAATCTTCGCTTGAGCGAGGAGGACGTGGCCACCGAGCGCGACGTGATCCTCGAAGAGCGCCGCAGCCGCGTCGACAACGACCCGTCGAGCATTATGCAAGAGCAGATGATGGCGGCGCTCTACACCAAGCACCCTTACGGCATCCCCATCATCGGTTGGGCGCATGAAGTGGCGGCGCTCGACCGCGACGATGCGCTTTCCTTCTACAAGCGCTTCTACGCTCCGAACAACGCGCTGCTCGTCGTCGCCGGCGATGTCGAGCCTGGCGAGGTGCGAAAGCTCGCCGAGGAGACCTTCGGCAAGCTGCCGCCGCATGGCGGGCTGAATGGCCGCTCGCGCCCGCCAGAGCCCCAGCACCAAGTGCCGCTCCGCGTCGAGCTCGAAGACGCCCGCGCCGGCCGCATGACGGTGCAGCGCTATTATCTCGCGCCGAGCTATGCCTCCGCCGCGCCTGGCGAAGCCGAGGCGCTCGACCTTATGATGCGCATCGCCGCCATCGGCTCGGTCAGCCGGCTCTATAAGCGCCTCGTCATCGAGCAGAAGAAGGCGGCAAGCGCCGGCGGCTGGTATTCCGATTCTGCCCTCGACACCGGCAGGCTCGCGTTCTACGCCATCGGCGCCGAGAAGGTCTCGCCGGCCGAGCTCGAAGCGGCCATGGACGCCGTGATCGCCGATCTGCGGGAGCATGGCGTCACCCAAGGCGACCTCGACCGCGCGCGCAGCGCCTTTCTTGCCGAGTTCGTCTATGCCAACGACAGCCAAGCGCGCATGGCGCGCCACTATGGTTGGAGGCTCGCCACCGGCATGACCGTCGAGAAGGTCGAAAGCTGGCCCGACCGGCTTAAGAGCGTGACCGTCGGGGACATCCGCGATGTGGCGCAGAAATATCTCCTCGACAACAACTCGGTGACGGGGATTCTGGTGCCGGCGCCTGACAAGACGAGCCGCGGTGAGCAACCGACCGATGCCCCCAGCCCCGGCAGGTCCTAGGCGCCATGCGGCAGACGCGGTTTGCCGCCATGGCGCTACTGGCGGCGCTCGCCGCAAGTTCTGCTGACGCCATGGAGATCAAGCGCGTCACCAGTCCTGGCGGCGTCGAGGCCTGGCTCGTCGAGAGCCACGCCAATCCCCTGATCGCCATGCGCTTCGCCTTCCGCGGCGGCGCCGCGCAAGACCCGCAAAACAGACAAGGCCTCGCCTATTTCGTGTCCGGCATGATGGATGAAGGCGCCGGCGACCTCGACTCGGTCGCCTTCCAGGAGCGCTTGCAGTCGCTTGCCGCGCGCATGGATTTCAATGCGGGCCGCGACGTGATGCTCGGCAATGTGCAGATGCTCACCGCTAACAAGGACGAGTCGTTCGAGCTGTTGCGTCTGGCCATGTCAAAGCCGCGATTCGATGCAGATGCGATCGAGCGGGTGCGCGCCCAGATCATCGCCGGATTGAAGTTCGACGAGAACGATCCCGAGGAGGTCGCTTCGCTTGCCTGGGACCGTCTCGCCTTCCGCGACCACCCTTATGGGCGCCCAATCAAGGGCACCAAGGCGTCGATCGCCGCCATCACCCGCGAGGAGCTGCAGGAGTATGTCAAGCGCGTGTTCGCCCGCGAAAAGCTCGCGATCACCGTGGTCGGCGACATCGATGCCGAGACTCTCGGCCGCGCGCTCGACCACGTGTTCGGCGCGCTGCCGCAACACTCGGCGCTTGCGCCGGTCGCCGACGTCAAACCTCCACTCGGGCCTGCGCGCGAGATCATCGAGATGAACGTGCCGCAATCGGTCGCGCAATTCGGTCATCGCGCTTTTCCGCGTAAGGATGACGACTTCATGGCCGCCTACATCCTCAATTACATCATCGGCGGCGGCGGGTTCTCCTCGCGCCTGATGGAAGAGGTGCGCGAGAAGCGCGGTCTTGCCTATGCGGTGCACTCGAACCTTTTTCCCTACCAACACGGCGCCGTGTTCGTGGGCAACGTGGCGACACAGAATGAGAGGGTCGGCCAATCCTTGGAGGTGATCGAGAGAGAGCTTAAGCGCCTTGCCGAAGAGGGACCGAGCGCAGAAGAGCTTGCTGGCGCCAAGAGCTATCTCACCGGCGCCTATGCGCTCCGATTTGAGTCCTCGAGTAGCATCGCCAACCAGCTTCTTTGGATTCAGATCGAGGAGCTCGGCATCGACTATGTG
Source organism: Methyloceanibacter sp. (assembly GCA_035260285.1). Classification (GTDB taxonomy): domain Bacteria; phylum Pseudomonadota; class Alphaproteobacteria; order Rhizobiales; family Methyloligellaceae; genus Methyloceanibacter. The sequence continues at coordinate 1,746 of DATFVP010000271.1, read as the reverse complement.
GACCGGCGCAACGCGCTGATCGAGGAGGTGAGCCTCGATGACATCAGACGGGTAGCGCGGCGTCTGATCGAGGCTGATCGCCTGATCACCACGATCGTCGGCCAACCGGTTGAAGCGAGGCCGAAGGCGGCACCTGGCTAGGGCTTGCTAATGGTTTTGTCGCAAGCAGTCGAAGGCTGCCTTGAGGCGAAGATCGGCAAGGTTGGTCTCTCGCAGGCCGGGCTCGACCGCACCCTCGCTCGCCTGCAACCTCGCCTCGACTCCTTGCGCGAGGACTATGCGAGCGGAGCGCTTCCCTTGCTGCGCGTGCCTGAGTGGCGCGACGACATCGCCGCAGCCCGCGCCGCGCTTGCCACGCTGACGAAAGACGCCAGGACCCTTGCATTCTTCGGCACCGGAGGCTCAAGCCTTGGCGGCCAGACGCTCGCTCAACTCGGCGGTTGGGGCATTCCCGGCGACGACGGCAATGGCGGGCAACGCGAACGCGCGCGCACGCGCTTCTACGACAATCTCGATCCCCGCACGCTCGATCGGGCGCTGGCGAGCCTCGATCTCGCCACCACACGTTTCGTGGTCATCTCCAAATCAGGCAACACGCCTGAGACTCTGGTGCAGACCATCGCTGCCATTGAGGCGGTGCGAGCATCTGGTCTCGGTGACCGCATCCCCGCACTGTTCCTTGGCCTCACTGAGCCACGCAGCAAAGCCACCAATGGCCTGCGCGACCTATGCGAAACCTTGTCGATACCCACGCTTCCGCACGATCCGAACATCGGCGGCCGCTTCTCCGGCCTGACCAATGTCGGGCTGCTGCCGGCGCTCGCCCGCGGCCTCGACGTGGAGGCTCTCCGCGCCGGCGCAGGGTCCGTGGTCAAGGCGCTGCTCGATGCGCACGTGTCGCAAGACTTCGCGCCTGCGGTCGGCGCCGCCGTCGCCATCGGCCTCGCCAAGGAACGCGGCGTCAAGGTGAGTGTAATGCTGCCCTATAGCGATCGGCTCTCGCGCTTCGCCGCCTGGTATGTGCAGCTCTGGGGCGAGAGCCTCGGCAAGAACGGCGAGGGAACGACGCCGGTCGCAGCGCTCGGTCCGGTTGATCAGCACAGCCAGCTTCAGCTCTATCTCGACGGCGCGCCGCAACATTTCATCACCGTGGTGCGCGAGTATTGCGCCGGCAGTGGGCCTCGCGTCTCGGCTGATCTCGCCAAGATCGCCCACGCCGAGTACCTATCGGGGCGCGCCGCCGGCGATCTCGTGGCCGCGCAGCAAAAAGCGATCCCCGAGGCTTTGCTCGCCGCCGGCCGGCCGGTGCGCACCATCGACCTCGAACGGCTCGACGAGCGGGCGCTCGGCGCCCTTTTGATGCATTTTATGTTGGAGACAATTCTCGCCGGTCATCTCTTGGGCGTCGACCCGTTCGACCAGCCCGCGGTAGAATCAGGTAAGATAATCACCCGCCGCTATTTAGGCGCCTGAAAAGCCTCGGGGGCCTTGAATGGCCATACGCCAGCTGCCGCCCAACCTTATCAATCGCATTGCCGCCGGCGAGGTGGTCGAGCGCCCGGCAAGCGTCGTCAAGGAGCTGGTCGAGAACGCGGTCGATGCAGGTGCTGGCCGCATCGACGTGGTGGCGCATGGCGGCGGCTTGAGCCTGATCCGCGTCACCGACGATGGAAGCGGCATGGACCGCGACGATCTCGTCCTGGCGGTCGAGCGCCACGCCACCTCAAAACTCAAGGACGACGATCT
>DATFVP010000270.1:0-3959 GCA_035260285.1 Methyloceanibacter sp. | reverse complement strand
GGTTGGTTATGCTTGTCGCCTGGACAGTTCTCGCAAATTGGATTGGGGTCGTCCCCCGGCTCTAGGAACAGCCGCGAGAGACGCCCGACAAAGACGTCCCCTTCCTGAGTTATGGTGACAAGTGCCCCCACTTTCCCGGATTCATCAACTTGTCTCCAGACGCCGGCAGCTGTGGCAGCGCTTGGGTCCGCGTGGATCGCAGTTGATGTAGTGAGCATCCATTGGATAATTAGGAGCGTGCCCGCGGTCCTGAATGCCGGGGCAATTCCAAGCGTTCGTCTCATGATGACAACCCCGCAAAACAACTACCAGTTCGCGTCACCCGCCGTCTGGAGCGTTTCCGTAATCGATGGCGACGCTCCAGTCGGCAAGAAACCTTCAATTTAAGGCCCCCTTACGGCGCACAATTGAGATCCCCGGACACTCATATCGACACACGCAGGGTGAAGCGACTTATCGTGACGGCCGATGATTTCGGCCTCTCCGTACCAGTCAACGAGGCCGTCGAACACGCCCATTGTAAAGGAGTTCTCTCGGCTGCAAGCCTCATGATCGGTGCGCCGGCGGCAGAAGATGCGGTGGAGCGGGCACGCAAGCTTCCGTCGCTGGGTGTCGGATTGCATCTGACCCTTCTTAATGGGCGCCCCGTGCTGTCGCCCGACCAGATACCCGGTCTGATCGGCCCCAACGGTCGATTCTTCACCGATCCCTTGCGCTTTGGCCTGGCTCTTTACGTTTCGCCGGAATTGCAACGGCAAGCAAACGCGGAGATCGAAGCACAATTCGAGCGCTTTGCCGCAATGGGGCTGAAACTGGATCACGTCAATGCCCATCGGCACTTCCACTTGCACCCAGTGGTCTTCAAGTCCATCATGGAAATTGCGCCGCGCTTCGGCCGGCCGCCTGTGCGTACTCCATTTGAGCCCTTCATTCCCTCCTTCAAAGCTGGTCGGAGTCGCGCCCTTCGTCGTATGCTGAGCTCTGCCTTCTATTTCGCGCAGACGCGGCGGATGCGGCGGTTCTTGCAAGAGGCGCAAATCCCATCGAACGACAATTTATTCGGTTTGAATGACAGCGGCGCACTGACCGAACCACTCCTTCTCGGGCTTATCGATCATTTGCCTAACGGCGTATCCGAAATCTATTGCCATCCGGCAACTCGGAGCTGGGAGGGTGCGGACAACCTCCCCTCCAGTTACCGGCCCGAGAGCGAACTCGCCGCCCTTCTCAGTCCAGTCGTCAAAAATGCGATCGAAGGCCACGGCTTGTGGCCTTTGTCCTTTTGGGCTGCCGTCAGCAGCGTCGATAAGGAGCATCAGAGAGAGTGATGCAGGGACCCCTCAGACAGAGCCGAGACGACTCGGAAGCGTATTCGATGCGCATTGCCGAGGGCTGCAAGGGCGGTCTTGGCGATGCTCGAGGCGTTCAGTCCTGCCTGCTCGTACATCTGATACGGATGACCGTGGTCGATAAAAGCATCAGGCAGGACCATGGCCCGAACCTTGAGGCGCGTATCGAGAAGTCTGGCTTCGGCCAGAAATTGGAGTACATGGCTGCCGAACCCGCCAACCGCTCCCTCTTCCACCGTGATCAGCACCTCGTGTTCGCGCGCGAGATCGCCGATCAACCGGTGGTCAAGCGGCTTCATATATCGCGCATCGGCAACCGTCGCCGACAGCCCGGAGCTTGCGAGCTGCTCCGCCGCCTTCAAAGCTTCGGCCAAGCGCGTGCCGAGCGAGAGGATGGCGACTGATGTGCCCTCGCGAAGAATGCGCCCCTGTCCTATGGGTAGGACGGAGCCTTCGGCCGGAAGCTCGACGCCCGTGCCTTCGCCCCGTGGATAGCGCAGCGCCGACGGCCGATCTTCAATCGCGACCTGAGTCGCAACCATGTGTCGCAGCTCTGACTCGTCGGCGGCAGCCATGATCACAAAATTTGGCAGGCAACCAAGATAGGCAAGGTCGAAGGAGCCAGCGTGAGTAGGCCCGTCGGCACCGACGAGACCAGCACGGTCGAGGGCAAATCGCACCGGCAGCCTCTGTATTGCCACATCGTGCACGACCTGATCATAGGCGCGCTGCAAGAAGGTCGAGTAGATTGCGGCGAAGGGCTTCATGCCCTCACACGCAAGCCCTGCGGCGAAGGTCACCGCGTGTTGCTCGGCGATTCCGACATCGAAGCACCGCTCCGGAAATTCCTTGGCGAACCGGTCGAGCCCAGTGCCGTCCGGCATTGCTGCGGTAATGGTAACGATCTTTTCGTCTTTGCGCGCCTCGGCAATCAGACTGTCGGCAAAAACCCGTGTATAGGTCGGCGCTTTGGTGTCTGATTTGACCTGGGCACCGGTCAGCACGTTGAACTTGGCAACGCCGTGATATTTGTCTGCCGAAGATTCGGCAGGCGCGTAACCTTTGCCCTTTTGGGTGACAACATGGACCAGGGTCGGCGTTTGGGCGGCGTCGCGGACATTCTTCAGCACAGCCAACAGTTGGTGCAAATCATGCCCGTCTATAGGACCGATGTAGTAGAAGCCGAGCTCTTCGAACCACACCCCGCCTTGCCAAAGGTGGCGAGCATATTCCTCAAAGCGGGCCATGCGGCGTTCCCACCTTTTCGGGAAACACTTGGCGACGCGCTTGGCCCAGCTGCGCCCGAGAAGATACGAGCGGCTCGAGGTAATGCGGGCAAGATAGGCTGACATGGCGCCTGTCGGAGGCGCGATGGACATGTTATTGTCATTGAGCACGACGATTAGGCGCGCATCGAGTGCCCCTGCATTGTTGATCGCCTCATAGGCCATGCCTGCACTCATGGCGCCGTCACCGATCACGCAAATGACGCGGTTGTTTCGACCCTGAAAATCGCGCGCCACGGCCATGCCGAGACCCGCCGAGATCGAGGTTGAGGAATGGGCCGCGCCGAACGGGTCATATTCGCTCTCGACGCGCCTGGTAAAGCCCGATAGGCCGCCAGGCTGGCGGAGCGTCCTGATCTGCCCTCTCCGTGCCGTCAGGATCTTGTGAGGATAGGTCTGGTGGCTAACGTCCCAAATCAGTCTGTCGCGCGGCGTGTCGAAGACATAATGCAGGGCTACGGTGAGTTCCACGACGCCAAGACCGGCTCCAAGGTGACCCCCGGTGATCGACACCGCATCGATAGTCTCTTGCCTAAGTTCGGCTGCGAGCTGCGGCAGCTCGGCTTCCCTCATCTTGCGTAAATCCTCAGGTGTTTTCACCCTATCGAGGAGCGGCGTCTTCGATGGCTGCGGCGCAACGTTCATTGGATCCCCCCGCCCATTTTGACTTGAACCTGCCAGCCAAATGCGACAGGCCATCTGCAGTTGTCAGCTTCCCTTCAAGAGCTTGTCACCCTGCTTGTTCAGTGCGGCGACCAGCGCGTCAGGGCCCCCCGACTTCAGGATTGCGGAGAATTCGGATCGCCGGCTGGCCAGTTCGCTAATGGTACCATTGAGGTAGACATCGATGACTTTCCAGTCGCTGCTTGTGTTGCGCGCCAGGTAGTTGAGCGCGATGGTCTTCCCGTCGGATTTCACGATGCGAGTCATGACCAGCTTGTCACCATTGGGCCGGTCGACAGTCCGCACGACTTCAAGCGTCTCACCGGAGAATCCGTCGAAGCGGCTGGCATAAGTGGCCGTGGTCATCCTGGTGAAAGCATTGACGATGCTTTGCCTCTGCGGCGCGGAGAGTGCGGCCCAGCTTTGCCCCACGGCAATTCTCGACATCAGGGGCAAGTCATATGTTTGGGCAAGCACCGGGGCAAGCTTGTCGTAGCGCCCCTTTAGCCCGAGTTGCTTGGCCTGCTTCATCGTCTGAAGCAGCGCGTCGTAGAGAGCGCTGACTCGTGCTGCAGCGGGCTCAGCGCCTTCGCAACGCAGAGTGCCAGGAACGAAAAGCGACAAGGCGAGCCCGAGACGGACGGCAACGCTACGCCAGGAG
>DATFVP010000269.1:0-2190 GCA_035260285.1 Methyloceanibacter sp. | reverse complement strand
CTGCTTATGGGCGGTGAGATCGTCCAAGCTGTCACCCGGCGGACCGAGCGCCGGCTTGCGCAGCGGCCCCTTGGTGCGCTCGTCCGTCCAACAGCGGGCATGAAACAGTCCGGCCGAGCCGTTGTGGCCGCACTCGATCAGGGCGCCGTAATGCTCTGTTGCGGGGACGCCACACCGTCGACAGACGGGCTCGTTGCCAGATTGGGTACGTAAATCATCGTCCCCATCGTCCTCATCGCTGTTTTTCAATGGGTTAGCGAGGACGGTCTGATCGACCGTCGCCGTATCGTCTTCCGGGCAAAGCGGAGGACGATCCATCGTCCGCATCGTCCCAGCATCGCCCTCGCCGACGCCATTGGCGGCATTAGGCTTTTTATCCCCCGAGGACGGTGAGGACGATGAGGACGATGTTTTTCCCTCCTTTTCTGGCTGGCTCAATCGCCGCGTCGCGATATGGATGAGCCGCCCTCTTTGGTGCCCCGGCTCGAACGCAATCTCGATGCTGACCTTCCGGAGGTTGGTCGCCGCGCGGCGGAGACGCCCCGATAGGAGGTTCGGCGCGCTTGGCCAATCCCGCCCCCGCCGCTGGCCCTCGTCGACGAGCGCGGTCAGTTCGGAGAGCAGCTGCGCAGCGGTGCCGATCCATTCCTGGTCGGCCCGAGCCTTCATCAGGGCGCGCACCGCGGTGGCCACCAAGTCCGCCTCAAGAACGATCTCGACGGCGGAGGCTCGGTTGTTGTCGTAGGCCCGCATGAAGGCGCCGGGCTGGCGCTCGCAGGCGGTGCCCCAGAGTGCGAAGTCCGCCATCCGGGGATGACGCGCGAGCTTGATGTGCGGCAAACGCTGCAAGCCGAAGACGATGAGGTTGAGTAGCGCCCCAAGGACCCGCGCGCGCACTTGGTCAAGCGCACCCTGCAGTGCCTGGTCCGTCTTTCGTCGATCCTCCGGGATCGGGTCTAGCGTCAGGAAGATCGTGCGGTCTGCCAAGTCCGGCCGATTGACGAAGTCCTCGATGCCGTTCAGCGAGACCGGCCGTTGCGCGTTGAACAGCTGCTCTTCGTCGTCGGTGTAGAGCTTGCGCGTCGAGAACCCGCCGCCCGTCGCCAGCCTGCACAGTGCATCGGACAACCACGACGGGATCCTACTCACGTTGTCATAGCCGACAATCCAGCTGTTCGATGCCGCGATGAATAGATCGCGATCTTCGCGCGGGAAGGATCGCAGCGCGGCCGTGTTGGGATCGACGAGCGACCGCAAGATGGTGGCGAAGCTCGACTTCGCGGAACCCTGCTCGCCCATAAGCGCGAGCACCGGATATGGCCCGCGGTCGCGCATGGCGGCGAGCAGCCATGCAAGCGCAAGCTCGAAATCGTCGTCGGACTTGACGTTCAAAAACAATCGGAGGTCGTCAACCGAACCACCTGTCCGCGGCTCTGGCAGCGGAAGCATGCCGGGCGCGCGGCGGAAGCGCACCGGCACCTGCTTGCTGTCGAGCACCTGCCAGCCGGTGGAGCTGATCTCGATCGCCTGCCAGTGCTCGTTCGCTAGGTCGATATAGATCTTGCCGTTGGTGCCGCCGACCCGCGTATAGACCTCGCGCCTCGGTCCGTCGAAGAAGGCGCGCGCTTCGGCTATCGCCAGCGCGGTTTGCAGCGCCTCGCTGTTGGGCGCGGTGCCGGTGGTTTCATAGTAGACGCGCACCAACCAATGCCGAAATCCTCGAGACCGCACCGGCCAGGTTTCACGCCAGCCATGGGCTTCGATGTCGGCGTATGCGACCTTGTCCGGCGTGTGGAAGAGACCACCCGCCTCTGGCCTGCTGGCTTCATCACGGTAGGACTTCTCGACGGCGATCTTGATCAGTTTGTCCGCAATGCGTTCTTTCTTTTCCCTCTTGCCGCTCTCCTGCTCGGAAGACCCATTATCGGCGCAAGCACCACCATTGATCAGTCGGTCGATATCCGTATCAGAAAGCTTATCCATGCAATTCTCTCCATTTGGCAATGAGCGTGGCCACATCCTCTGGTGGCCACGGCGGCGCAATCTCCGGGTTGAAATTCTGCAGGTGGCGGCAGATGGCTTTGAGTTGGGCTTTGTCGAGTTCCGACAGCCGCCGCAATGTGTCAGGCTTACTTAACTCGGCTGCGCCGCGACGAAGCGAGTAAACCAACGCCTCGATGGTGGCCTCCG
>DATFVP010000268.1:0-6231 GCA_035260285.1 Methyloceanibacter sp. | reverse complement strand
ACCGTCGGGTGCTTCGCATGAAGATCAAGAATTCGCTCAGAGCCCTGCGCAAGCGCCATCGTAACAACCGCGTGGTGCGCCGGCGCGGACGGCTTTACGTCATCAATAAGACCAACCGACGTTACAAGGCGCGGCAGGGTTAGGGTCCGCGCAATTGCCAACGATCCTATGTCTTTGACGGCGCTTTCCCGCTGTCCTAGCTTCTGGCCATGATCGACCGATCCTCTAGGACAGCCGCCCTTGCGGCGCTGCTCCTGTTTTTCTGTCTCGCGTTGTCAGCCTCCTCCGCTTTTCCTGCACTGGCCGCGGACGAAGAGCTTGAGCCGGGTATTGGTAATGCGCCACCCGGCGATAGGCTCCCAGACGGCGGCGACTCGGAAGAAGAGGGTCAGCCGCTAAGTGGCAAGGATTTGACCGGCCCGCCGCCCTCATCGACGCCCAACAAGCAGGACCGGTCCGATATTCTCGGCGACGTTCCGCTCGGCGATCCGGCGGTGCGCGCAGAGATGCTGAAGGAGCTCTACACCCAACTCAGAGGCGCTCGCAGCGCCAAGGATGCCGAGCCGATTGCCGAGGCGATCGAGGAGACCTGGCGCCGCTCAGGCAGCGATACCGTCGACCTGCTCATGACCCGCGTCGATGCCTTCGTGCTTGCCTCCGATCTCGATCTTGCCATGCAGGTGCTCGACGCCGTCACCGAGCTCGACCCGGAGAACGCCGAGGCCTGGCACCAGCGCGGCATCGTGCATTTGATGCAGAACAATACCGAGCAGGCGCTCTCCGATCTCAAGCGCGCGATTGCCATCGATCCCAACCACTATAAGGCTCTGCGCGATCTTGGCGCCGTCCTGCAGCAGACCGGCGATCAGCGCGGGGCGCTCGACGCCTATCGCAAAGCGCTCGTGGTCAATCCGTTTCTCGAGCAGGCGCGGCGGGCTGAGGAGCAACTCTCCCACGACGTCGAAGGCCGAGACATCTAGGGCCGGACCCGCGAGCTACGAAGGCTGCTGTGCTTGCGGGTTTTCCTCGCCGACAAAGGCAATGCGCAGCATGTTGGTGGCGCCGGGGGTACCGAGCGGCACGCCGGCGGAGATGATCACCCTCTGCCCAGGGAGCGCGAAGCCTTCCTGGTAGGCGATGCGGCAAGCCTTCGCCACCATGTCGTCCAAGTCCTTGGGATCGCCGGTCAGCACGCAGTGCAGGCCCCAGACGATAGCGAGCTTGCGGCCGGTGGCGGGGATTGGGGTCAGCGCAATGATCGGCTGCGGCGGCCGCTCGCGGGCGGCGCGGATGCTCGTCGCACCAGAGGCCGTATAGCAGATGATCGCTGCGAGATTGAGCGTCTCGGTGACGGTGCGCGCGGCCGCCGAAATGGCGTCGGCGCCGGTCGCTTCCGGATCGATGCGCTGGGCATGAATGATCCTCTCGTAGAGCGGATCGCGCTCAACTTCGATGGCGACCCGGTCCATGGTGGCCACGGCCTCAACCGGGTATTTGCCGACCGCCGATTCAGCCGAGAGCATCACCGCGTCGGCGCCGTCGAACACAGCGGTAGCGACGTCGGAAACTTCGGCGCGGGTGGGCGCAGACGAAAGGATCATCGATTCCAGCATTTGCGTGGCGACGACCACCGGCTTGCCGGCGTTGCGCGCGGCGCGGGTGATTTGCTTCTGAAGCCCGGGGACCTTTTCGACCGGCATCTCGACGCCGAGATCGCCGCGCGCCACCATGATACCGTCGGCGAGATCGATGATCTCCGCGAGCTCGGCAAGCGCCGAAGGCTTCTCGATCTTGGCCATGATGGCGGCACGCCCGCGGATCAGCTTGCGGGCCTCGGCAATGTCCGTGGCGCGCTGCACGAAGGACAGTGCGACCCAGTCGATGCCGACGCCGAGCGCATCTTCGAGATCGGCGCGGTCCTTGTCGGTCATGGCTTCCAGCGGAATGACGGTGTCGGGGAGGCTGATTCCCTTGCGGCTGCCTAGCGTTCCGCTGGTCAGCACCTCGGCGTCTATGCGCACGTCGCTCGCCTCGACGACCCGCAAGCGCAACTTGCCGTCATCGAGCAGAAGGGAATGCCCGGGTTGCACCGCCTGGAAGATTTCCGGATGCGGCAGGTGCACGCGTCCGAGGCCGCCAACGGACTCGCGGCGGACGAAGCTGACAATGTCACCCTCGGTGAGACGGATGGCGCCCGATTCGAACTTGCCGATGCGCAGCTTCGGCCCTTGCAGGTCGATGAGAATGCCGATCGGACGGGAGAATTCCGTTTCGATCTTGCGAATGATGGCGTGCGACTGCCGCAAAGCGTCGGGAGTCGTATGGCTCATGTTGATGCGGAAAACGTCGGCGCCCTCCTCGAACAGCGCGCGGATCGTCTTTTCGTTGTTGGAGGCAGGACCGAGGGTGGCGACGATCTTGACTCGGCGATTACGCCTCATTGACTCTTCGCTTCGCCTTCAGGATCGGTGAGGCGAACGGTCCAGTCGCGCTCCTCGCCGGTATCGACCTCAAAGAAACCAGTCTTCTTGTAACCGCGCTTCACGCATTCCTTCACGTCGCGAATGGTGAACGACTTGTCGTCGGTGCACATGTACAGCGTGCCGCCCCATTCCCCGCCGCGATCATAGTCGATGGCGTGGATGTAATAGAACCGGGCAATAAGTACACCCTTCAACAGGGTCTCGCAGGTATGCGAGGCAACGTTCCACCAGCCTTCAGTAGCCCAACCCTCGACATCGCGATAGCCGATGGCGACGCCGACCCGACTCGAGGTGGTATTGCACAATTTGAGATCGGCGTGGGCTGGCGCCGGAATGAGGCCGATGGCGGCAGCGGCGGCGAGCAGACAAATCACCCGCCGCATCCACGGAAGCGGGGCGACGGCGGAAACCGCCCGGCTATCCGAGCTGGCGAGCGTCACTGTCTCAGGGCCATCAACCATGGTTGAAATCGCCTAAAGGTAGCATCGAATTGGTTGCGTTTGTCTGACTAGAGCTATCAATGATAAGGTCATTTTGCTGAGGCAAAAGCCAGCGCCGACAATCCTAAGTAATTGCGTCACAACCTTGACCCCGCACGCGCCTTTCCGCTTGGAACAGCAAGCGAAGCCGAGATAAGACCAGGATTCGTGTCAAGTACAAGAAGAGGATGACGGTGGAGCAGCGGCTCAGTCGGCTGCGGGAGGAGCAAAGGGAAGCGCCACCCTTTCGGCGCATCGAGGGGGATTGGAAAAGTGGCGTGCTCATTCTCTGCGACCACGCCGCGAATCTGATTCCTCCTCCCTATGGCACCCTCGGCCTCGCCCCCGAGGATCTTGCCCGACATATCGCCTACGACATCGGCGTTGCCCCCGTGGCCGAGCATCTGGCCCGGGCGCTCGGGGCGCCGGCGCTGTTCACGCGCTACTCGCGGCTGCTGATCGATCCCAATCGCGGGCGCGACGACCCGACGTTGGTGATGCAGCTTTCGGACGGGCGCATCGTGCCCGGCAATGCCGCCTTGGATGAGGCTGAGATCGAGGCACGCATCGAGCGCTTCTACGCGCCATATCACCAGGCCATCGAAGCCGCGATCGACCAGGGCGTTGCCGCAGGGAAGCCGCCAGCGCTGCTCGCCATCCACAGTTTCACCCAAGCTTGGAAGAGCATGCCGCGGCCCTGGCACGTGGCTGTGCTGTGGGACAAGGACCCGAGATTGGCCGGCGCGCTCTTACGCGAGCTTGAGGCGATTCCAGGCATCATCGTGGGCGACAATGTGCCCTATAGTGGTCAGCTCAAAGGTGACACGCTCTACCAGCACGGCACTCTGCGAGGGCTCGCGCACGCGTTGATCGAAGTTCGGCAAGATCTGATCCTGAGCCCTGAAGGGCAGGCCGAGTGGGGTGAGCGTCTGGCCGGGGTGGTGTGCAAGGTACTCGCGAGCCGCGATCTCGCACCCAGGCTGCACGCGATCGAGCGCTATGGCTCGCACGCCGACGGCGGGTGCCAAGACTCTGGATAAGCTGGATAAGATTGAACCCCGCGTTGCCCTGTAACAGGGCCGCCGCCTAAGCTCCGCGGCAGATCAATCGTCAAGCGAATCAGAGGTCGCCCGTGCAGCTCCAGAACTCAACCAAAGACCAGCTTCGTGCCTTTGTCGCCCGCATCGAGCGGCTCGAGGAAGAGAAGGCGGCGCTCGCCGCGGACCTCCGCGAGGTCTACGCCGAGGCCAAGGGCAACGGCTTCGACGTGAAGGCGCTCAGGTCGGTGATTCGCATCCGCAAGCAGGATGAGAACAAGCGGAAAGAGGACGAAGCGGTGCTCGTCACCTATCTCCACGCGCTCGGTATGGCCGAGGCGGAGGCCGCCTAATCAAAATGCGTCGTCCGCGCCGCTTCGTCATTTCCCGCGCAAGCCGGAATCCACTTGCGCGGAACGCGCTAAGACTGGACCCCGGCTTTCGCCGGGGTGACGTGAATGCCCCGAACAAGGCCGGGATGACAAACTAATTGGATAGTTGCGAAGTGGCTAGCGATCGACCTGCGCAACGCGGGTCGGAGCCGGCGGCGCGAGCTCGGCATAGACGCTGCGCACCGCGTGCCCGCTGAAGGTCTGCGCCGCGGCAAGCCCCTGATAGCCCGAGCTCTTGCGGAAGGTGGCGGCCAGCGGCCGGTCCATGTTCTCGAACAGATAGGAGAGGTCCTTCTGCTCCGGATGGGTGAGGTGAGCGACGAGGTGATTATAGGTGATCGAAACGTTGCTCATCAGACCGGCGATCGCGAACGGAACGTAGCTCGTCTCTTCCGGATGATCCTCGTCGACCTCGGGCGCGCCGACCACTTCGGCGCTTTGGTAAAGCGGGGCGCTCGGCGCGGCGAGTGCCGGCTTCGACAGTGGCAGCTCACCGCCGGCGCTGGCATAGACGAAGTGTTTGCGCTCGGGGAGCGGCGCTGCCTGCTCGGGAAGCGGGCTAGTAACCGCCGGAGCCGCGGCCTGAGCATCAGGCACATAGGAGGCGAAGATTGCCTGCGGCGGTTCCGGCTCGGCGTGCAACGCAGGCTCGGGATGGAACGCCGCCTGGATGATCGGCTGGACCGTGGGCTGGACGGCAGGCTGGGCCGCGGGCTCGGCTTCGGGCTTCGGCGTTGGGCTCACAGAGGCGAGCAGGGTGTTACGTCCCGGCAGGCCCTTGGCCATGGCCAACTTGAAATCTTGCGGGGTGATCGGCTTGCCGTCGAGCGGCAAATATTTGGTGTGGCCGCTAGGGAAGAGTGCGGCAAGCTCGAGCCGCGGAATGCGCGGCCACATGCGCACGCGGCCGGTGTCGACATGCACGAAGGGGACGCCTGAGGTCGGGTAGTAGCCGACGCCGCCCCATTCCTGGACCAGCGCAGAGTTGCGCAGAGTCTTCACTGCGACGTCGGGGAACACGATATCGGCAGCCTTGCCGAGGATGTGTTGGCTCGCCTTCGCCTGGCCACCACCTTTGCGCCGCAGCGACTCATTGGTGCCCGCGGTACGGTAGCCGCAGATGAGCTTGACCGGGACCTGCGACCCGAGTTGCTGGTGCAGAGTCCAGATCAGGTCGATGAGCTCAGGATCCATGTCGCGCTGCTGATCCTTGCGCCAATCGCGCATGAAGTGGTTGAGCTGCTTCAACGCATCTTGGTCGTAGCGGCCGTCCTTCTTGAAGGTGACGGTGATCGCTTCCTTGGTGTGGATGTTGAACATCGAAAGCGTGCGGGTCTCGCCGGACGCGCTCGCATGCTGGACCGTGGACGGCCAGAACCAAGTTCCGGCGAGCGTCACAGCTAGCCCCGCGCCAAACATGGCGCGACGTGCAAAGGTCCCCCGGACTGACATCCCCGCGCTTTGCAGCCTTTCCCTCTAACCGGCCTTGAGCGGCCGGCTTTTGACTCGAACCCCCGTCAGGCTCGAGCCCCCGTAGCAGTCATGCCTTTGGGACTGACTTGCTAACCAACAGTATTTGCTTAAATGGGGGAAAAAAAAGGCAAAAACACCCTTCCTACCCGAAATCAACAGGCAGCGTTAACGTTACTCTAATGCAGTTTTTGGCGGTTTTTAAAGCCTCAAGGCCGCGGCCATGCGGGAGTCGTGCCCGTAAATGTCGCCAAAGGTCGAAATCGATCCGTCATCATTCACCCGAAGGGTGAAATAGGTGATGTAGACCGGGATCTTCTCCCGCAGCGCAATATGCTGGTCCGGGCCGCCTTGAATTGCCGAGGCGACG
>DATFVP010000267.1:0-10892 GCA_035260285.1 Methyloceanibacter sp. | reverse complement strand
ATCGTCACCATGCATATGGGCAATTGGGAGCTCGGCATGTGGCCGATCACGCTTGCTGGCGTGAGGCCCGGCGGGGTCTACCGCTTGGTCAAGAACCCTTATGTCGACCGCTACCTGCGGGCTCAGCGCCAAGACCTCTATCCTGGCGGCCTGTTCGGCAGCCGCCGTGCCCCTGGCAAGGAGGAAGGTCAAAAGACGGCGCGGGTGATCATGGACTATGTGCGCCAGGGCGGACGGCTCGGCTTCATCTCAGACCTCTACGACGCGCAAGGAATTGAAGTGCCGTTCTTCGGCTACCCCGCCAAGAGCATGCCGATCGCGGCGATGATCGCGCGGAGGGTCGGCGCCCGCATCTGGATCGGGCGCTGCGTGCGCATCGGCAAGCGCGCCTGCTTCGACATTAACGTGAATGAGTTGCGTATCCCGCGCACCAACAATCAGGCGGAAGACATCCGCAACATTACCGCGGCCATCCAGCGGCATTTCGAGTACTGGATCAGGGAAAATTCGGACCAATTCATGTGGTCGAACCGACGCTGGTCTTGAGCGTTGTATAAGCCTCATTTGCCGTTGACAGTGCGTCTGCCCCACAGTCTTATCGAAGCAAAGACTTCGGGGGAGAGGCATCAGGGCCATGTCAATCGTCCGCAGCGCCAAGTTTCAGATTGGCCAGGTGGTACGCCATCGGGTCTATCCATTCCGGGGTGTGATCTTCGACATCGACCCGAGCTTCTCAAACACCGAGGAGTGGTATCGCTCAATTCCGCAGGAGGTGCGGCCTGCTAAGGACCAGCCCTTCTATCACCTGCTCGCCGAGAACGCCGATAGCGAGTACATCGCTTACGTCTCTGAGCAGAATCTTGTGCCCGACATATCAGACGAGCCGCTGCGTCACCCTCAGGTGTCCGAGCTGTTCGAGGATCTCAGGGACGGAATCTTCCGCTTCCGCTTCGTCCAGGAGCACTGAGCGGGGGGCGCGCCGCATCTTGCGACAAACGAAAAGGCCGCGCTTTTGGGCGCGGCCTTTGTGTTGAGAGCCGAAGCGGCTTACGCGTGACTTATTGCGGCGGCGCTGCTGGAGCAGTCTTTGGCGGAGCGACGGTCGCGTTGGGCGCTGGCACCCCGCCCTCGGCTTGAGCCTGGCCACCGCCCTGCTCCTTCTTCTGCTGCGCCTCGGCCGCCTTGTTGGCGAGCTCGATCTGACGCTGGCGGAATTTCTCCATCATCAGACGCCGTGCTTCCTCGTATTTGGCGTTGTCGACCGGAGGCCCGTCGAAGGTCTTGCTGAAGCCGGTGAGCGGAACCGGGAAGGCCATGGCCTTCTGCTGCATGTTCATGGCAGCGACGACCATCTGCTTGCCCTTGCGCATCTTGTCGAACATTTCCTTGGTCAGCTCCATCTGGACCTGACAGCTTGTCGGAAAGCAGACGGCATATTGCAACTGGATGGGTTCGCTGTCGTCGATCTTGATCTGCACGCCGGCAGGGATCACCAAGGAATAGGCGGTGGGCAGCCTGACGAGCAAATGCTGCTTGTCCTCGCCTTCGATCGAGCGCACCGCGGCGGCGACCAGCACCATGCCGGTATTGGGCTCAAGCCCCTCGTGGTTGACAAGACAGACCTGCTTGTTGGCGGTCTGCTCGTTCTTGAGGCATAGCTTCACCCAAGCGGACTCCTCTGGAGCGCCAGCTTGAGCGCCGGCCGCCGGAGCAGCCGCAGGCCCTGCCGGGGCTGTTGCCTTGGGCGCCGTGGTTTCCTGCGCCACCGCCAAAGTCGTCCCGAGCGCCAAGGCACATGCCGCAAACAATGCCGGCCCCGGCACCCGGCGGAACGTGTTCCATCGATCCATCGACGAGTTCATAACCGACCTTTCCTCGTTTCTGCGGGCCCCGATTCAGCCGGCACTCGACCTCGGCTTCCCCCGCATCCTTTTCCTAGGGTCAATACCTGAAATGAGGCGTAGACGTGGCTGCGCGGCGACCGGGAAGCTTCTCGATACGCCGTCCGGCGCAGCTTCGCTCCTTCCGCCGTTAACGCAAGGTCTCTGCCGCCTCAGACCTTTCGGCCTTGCCGCGCCATGCTACCCTGATAACCATGCTGCAATGCGGAAGCATCTATAGCCACACCCCGTCGCCGTTGAAAGCCCTTTCCTTCCTCATTTTTTGCCTGTTGTTGCTTCCGGGCAGCCTCCATTGCGAGCCGGCGCCTGGCATCGCCATGCATGGCAATCCTGCCGAGCCCGCGCGCTTCACCCATTTTCCCTACGTCAATCCTGATGCACCGAAAGGGGGACGGCTCACGCTCGCCAAGCGCGGCTCCTTCGACAGTCTCAATCCGTTCATCGTCAAAGGCGAGAGCGCCGAAGGCATCCGCGAATATGTCTATGAGAGCCTGCTCGCCCGCGCTTACGACGAGCCGTTCACGCTCTATGGCCTGATTGCCGAAAAGGTCCAGGCGCCGGACGATCGAAGCTTCGTCGAGTTCACGCTCAATCCTGACGCCAAGTTCTCCGACGGCACTCCGATCACCGTGGACGACGTGATCTTCTCACACGCCCTGCTGCGCGATCATGGGCGCCCCAACCACCGCTCCTACTATCAGAAGGTCACGCGCGTGGACAAGACCGGAGACCGCAAGGTGAAATTCACCTTCGATGGCAGCGGTGACCGCGAGATGCCGCTGATCATGGGCTTGATGCCGGTGCTTCCGCGCCATCTGATCGATCCCGAGACTTTCGAGAAGACGAGCTTCGTTCCGCCCGTCGGCAGCGGCCCCTATCTCGTCGGCGAGGTGAAACCGGGCACGCGCATTACCTTCAAGCGCGATCCGAACTACTGGGGCGCCAAGCTTCCGGTCAACAAAGGCCAGTTCAATTTCGACGAGATCCGCTTCGACTATTACCGTGACGCCGGTAGCATGTTCGAGGCCTTCAAGGCCGGCGCCATCGACGCGCGGCCTGAGGACGACCCCACGCGCTGGACGGAAGGCTATAACATCCCGCCGGTGCGCGACGGCCGCATCGTCAAGGAGGAGTTTCCGGTCGAGGATCCGGCAGGCATGTCGGCTCTCGTGTTCAACACGCGGCGCCCACTCTTCGCCGACAACCGGGTACGCGAGGCGCTGATCAGGCTGTTCGATTTCGAATGGATCAACCGCACGCTCTATCACGGCCAATATGCGCGCAGCGAAAGCTACTTCGCCCGCTCGGAGCTCTCTTCGCATGGGCGCGCCGCAGCCGAGCGGGAGAAGGCGCTGCTTGCGCCCTACTTAAGCGAGGTGAAGCCCAAGATCATGGAGGGGAGCTTCACCTTTCCGGTCAGCGACGGGTCAGGCGAGAACCGCGAGGGACGCAAAGAGGCGCTCAAGCTGCTCGAAGAGGCCGGCTACCGCCTGGTGAACGGAAAGCTGCGCGACAAGACCGGCGCGCCCTTCAGCTTCGAGATTCTCGCCACTACCAGAGCCGAGGAACGCCTGCTGCTCACTTATGCAAGGGCCTTGCAGGAGGTGGGGATAGAGGCGCGCATCCGCCAGGTTGACTCGGCGCAATATCAGCGCCGCAAGCAGACCTACGATTTCGACATGATCCAATATGAGTGGCCGGTATCGCTGTCGCCGGGAAACGAGCAGTCCTTTCGCTGGGGAAGCGACGCCGCGGCGACCGAGGGCACATACAACTATGCCGGGGTGAAAAGCCCTGGCGTCGACGCCATGATCAAGGCGTTGCTCGAGGCGAAAGATAGCGAAGGCTTTGTCGCCGCCGTGCGGGCCCTAGACCGCCTTCTCTTGTCCGGCGACTACGTCGTGCCCCTGTTCCATTTGCCGACGCAATGGCTCGCTTATTGGAACAAGCTGAAGCGGCCTGCTGACACGCCGATCTACGGCTACCAGCTCGATACCTGGTGGGCTGGGCCTCCGTAGGCGTCATTCCGGCGAAAGCCGGAATTCTCCGCAAACTCAGTTTCATGTGCGCGAAGGCGGCCATCCAGCAATCATGAGTTCTTGGAATAAGTCTCGTCGCCGGGATTACTGGATTGCCTGGTCAAGCCGGGCAATGACAATGAAATAGTCGATGAGACTGTGCAGACGCCGTCAGCCTCAAGCGGCCTTCTTCACTTGCCCCGCGATCTCCACGAGCCGGCGCAGCAGGTCGTGGGTACCGGCAAGACGCTCCTCCGGCGTGTCCCAATCGGCGTAGTAAATCAGCCGATGATCGGGCTGGAGCTTCACGCCGGTCCCTTCGTCGCGGATGAAGGCGATCAGCCCCTCAGGGTTGGCAAAGCTCTTGTTGCGGAAGGCGATGGCCGCGCCCTTAGGACCGGCGTCGATCTGCTCGACGCCCGCCTGTCGGCACAGCGCTTTGATCTCGACGATGTCGAGGAGATGCCTCACTTCCTCTGGCAGCGCTCCGAAACGGTCGATCAGCTCGGCGGCGAAAGCCTCGATTGCGTCGTGGCTCTCGACCGCGGACAACCTGCGATAAAGCCCGAGCCGCACCTGCAGGTCGGGCACGTAATCTTCGGGGATCAGCACCGAAGTGCCGAGATTGATGCGTGGGCTCCATTGATCCTCTATCACGGCCCCCTCCCCGCCCTTCAGCGCGATCACTGCCTCTTCCAGCATCGACTGGTACAGCTCGAAGCCCACTTCCCTGATATGGCCGGACTGCTCCTCGCCGAGCAGATTGCCGGCGCCTCTGATGTCCAGGTCGTGGCTTGCCAGCATGAAGCCCGCGCCGAGGGTGTCGAGCGATTGCAAAACCTTGAACCGCTTCTCGGCGGCGGGCGTGAGCCGCGCATCGGCGGGGATGGTGAAATAGGCGTAGGCGCGGACCTTGGAGCGGCCGACGCGACCGCGTAGCTGATAGAGCTGGGCGAGACCGAAAATGTCGGAGCGGTGCACGATCAGAGTGTTGGCGGTGGGGATGTCCAGGCCTGACTCGACGATCGAGGTCGACAGCAGCACGTCGCATTGCCGGTCGTAGAAGGCGTTCATCACCGCGTCGAGCTCGCGTGAGGCCATCTGGCCGTGGGCGCGGGCGACTTTCAGCTCAGGCGCATGCTCCTGGAGGAAGGCCGCGGCATCGTCGAGGTCGGAGATGCGCGGCACCACATAGAAGGTCTGGCCGCCGCGATAGCGTTCGCGCAGCAGAGCCTCGCGCAGGATGACAGGATCGAACGGCGTCACATAGGTACGCACCGCCAGGCGATCGACCGGAGGGGTCGAGATCAGCGACATCTCGCGCACGCCCGACAGCGCGAGCTGCAGCGTGCGCGGGATGGGTGTGGCGGTTAGCGTCAGCACGTGCACGTCCTCGCGGAGCTGCTTCAGCCGCTCCTTGTGCTGCACCCCGAAATGCTGCTCCTCGTCGATTATCAAGAGGCCCAGATTGGCAAATTCGATGGCCTTGCCGAGCAGCGCGTGGGTGCCAATGACGATATCGATGGCGCCGTCTTTGATGCCCTTCTTCACCTCGGCAAGCTCCTTGCCGGCGACGAGGCGCGAGGCTTGCGAGATCTTCACCGGCAGCCCGCGAAAGCGCTCAGTGAAGGTGTTAAAGTGCTGGCGGGCAAGCAATGTGGTCGGCACCACCACCGCGACCTGCTTGCCGGCAAGCACCGCGAGCAGACTCGCGCGTAACGCCACCTCGGTCTTGCCGAAGCCGACATCGCCGCAGATCAGCCGGTCCATGGGACGGCCGCTCGCGAGATCGTCGAGCACCGCGTTGATGCTGGTCGTCTGGTCGTCGGTCTCCTCGTAAGGAAAGCGGGCGGAGAACTCGTCGTAGAGGCCGTCAGGAGGGGTGATCACCGGCGCCTGGCGCAGCTCACGCATGGCGGCGACCTTGATCAGCTTCTCGGCGATGTCGCGGATGCGTTTCTTGAGCCGGGCCTTGCGCGACTGCCAGGCGACACCGCCGAGCCTGTCGAGCTGCACGCCGGCTTCGTCCGAGCCGTAGCGGCTCAGCATCTCGATGTTCTCAACCGGTAGATAGAGCTTGTCGCCGCCCTGATAGATCACCTCCAGGCAATCATGCGGCTCTCCGGCGGCCTCGATGGTGGCAAGCCCGGCAAAGCGTCCGATGCCGTGGTCGGCGTGCACCACGAGATCGCCGATTGCGAGGCTCGACACTTCGGTGAGCACATCGCTGCCGGTCTTGGCGCGTGCGCGGCGCACCAGCCTATCGCCGAGGATGTCCTGCTCGCCGATAACGGCGAAGTCTCGTGCCTCGAAGCCGGTCTCGAGCGGCAGCACGGAGAAGGTGGTGGCCGATTGCGGTGCAGCCAACACCTCTTCCCAGCTATCGACACGAAGTGTGTCGCCGAGGCCGTGCTCGGCGAGTAGCGTGGCGAGGCGCTCTTTAGCGCCCTTGCTCCAGCAGGCAACGAGCACGCGCATGCCTTCGCCTTGCAGGCGCGCGGCATGGGCGACCACCGCGTCGAACACATTGCCGCCTTCGCGCTGGCGCTCGGCGGCGAAGGACCGCCCTTGTCTTCCGCCGAAGGACACGACATTGGCGTCGCGCGCGGCGTCGGGATGCTCGAAGGGATCGAGCACGATGGTCTGCCGCCCGCGGAGCGCCGCCTGCCAATCCTCCTCGGTTAAGAACAGGCTCTCGGGCGGCACGGGGTTATAGGGCGGCGCGCCGAAGGCCTTCCGTTCGAGCCCCTGCTGCCTCGCCTCGTAGTGGTCGTTGATCTGCTCGAGGCGCTTGGCGCGCGCGTTGTCATCGAGCGCATCGAAAGTCACAACGGTATCGGGCAGATAGTCGAACAGCGTCTCTAGGCCCTCATGGAACAGAGGCAGCCAATGCTCCATGCCCTGATGCTGGCGCCCTGCCGAGATCGACTCATAGAGCGGATCGTCGCCCCGCACCGGGCCGAACAGCTCCACATAGCGGGTGCGGAATCGTCTGCGCGCCTCCTCGGTCAACGGCGCTTCGCTCATGGGGAGTAGCGTGATGGCGTCAAGGCGGGCGAGCGTGCGCTGGGTCTCCGGATCGAAGGCGCGGATCGACTCCAAAGTGTCGCCGAAGAAATCGAGACGGACGGGACTTGCGCCCGGCGGATGGAAGTCGAGGATGCCGCCCCGCACCGCATATTGGCCGGGATCAGTCACAGTGCCGGCGCGGCCATAGCCGACATGCTCTAGCCGCTCGATCAGCTCCGCCATGCTGACCGCGTTGCCGGGCGCGAGAGGCTGCATCGATGCGGCAAAGAAATCGTGGCTCGGCACGCGCTGCAATACGGCGTTGACCGTGGTGAGCACGATCAGAGGAGTCTCGTCGGCACCGCCGCGATGTTTGGCAAGCTCGGCGAGCGTCGCCACCCGCCGGGCGACGATTTCGGCGTTTGGCGCGACCCGGTCGTAAGGAACGCCGTCCCAGGCTGGGAAGCTCAGGCGCTTTACTTCCGGAGCAAAGAATCGCAGCGCGTCTTCGAGCGTCGCCAGCCGCTGGCCGTCGCGGCTGATATGCAGGATCGGTTTGCCGGACTTGCCGCCTGCGAGATGGCGGGCGAGCGCGCCGAGCACCGCGGCGTCGAGCCCCTCGGGCACGCCGCTTGCGATCGCCGTGCCGCGGTCGAGCAGCCGTGCGACGGGCAGGCTTTCACGTATCGATGTTTCCGCCATGGACAGTCGTTAGCAGCTTTTGATGCGGCCTGGCACGATCCCGTGGAAGCAGCGCAAATGCCGCATGAGGGCATCGAGCGCCGGCTCGCCCAGCGAATTCCCTTCGAACAGGCTTAAAGCGATGTCGGGATCGGGGATTTCAATGAGGCGCTCCATGACGCTGATCTCGATGTCCGTCATGGCCTCTATTCTCTGCTCGGCGAAGCGGCCGAGCATAAAATCCAACTCCTTGCTGCCGCGATGGGTTGCCCGATAGAGGGCACGGCGGCGGCGCATGGCAAGATCGCTCGGCATAAGGCCGACGGTTAGAGCGGACGGGCCGCGCGCCTGTCAAGGTCGGCAGGGCCATTCATCCCTCCGTGCAAAGCCTTATCAAAACCCCTCGCCCCACCGGGGAGTGGTTTTGCCGCGTTGCCCGATGACATGAAGGGGCAAGACTGACAAAAGTCCTTGGATGCGTCCCATCCTGCTTAATCCCCTCTTCGCTCCGGCGCGCAGCCTCAAAGGCGTCGGCCCGCGCATCGAGGGGCTTTTGAACAGGCTCGTGGCGCCGCGCCACCAATCGGCACATGCCCGCGTCATCGATCTCCTCTGGCATCTGCCACAAGGCGTGATCGACCGAAAGCTGACGCCGAGGATCGCGGATGCCCGCACCGGCGAGCTTGCCACGCTGGAAGTGATGGTGAACAAGCACCGCCCTGGAGGCCCGCGCCGCGGCGCTCGTGCCCCCTATCGTGTGCTGGTGGAAGATGAATCGGGTGCGCTCGAGCTCGTCTATTTCAACGCCGATCCTGCCTATCTCAAGCGGCTATTGCCGGAAGGGAGCCGGCGGCTGATTTCAGGTAAGCTCGAATCCTATGCCGGCTGGCTGCAGATGCCGCATCCTGATCACGTGGTCGCGGTGGATGCCGCAAGCGACGTGGCGAAGCTGCCGCTCCTCGAGCCGATCTATCCGCTCACCGACGGTCTCACCAACACCACCTTGCGCAAGATCGTCGCCCAAGCGGTCGAGCGGCTGCCAGCCTTGTCGGAATGGATCAATGCAGCTTGGCGCGAGCGGAATGCCTGGCCGAGCTTCGGCGAGGCGCTGAAGCGCATGCATGAACCTCAGAACGCGGCCGATCTCGAGCTCTCCGCGCCGGCGCGGCTGCGACTCGCCTATGACGAGCTTCTCGCCAACCAGCTTGCGCTTGCCATGATCAGGCAGCGTCTGCGGCGCAGCGCCGGACGGCGGCTCGCCGCTCCCGGCAAATTGCGTCAGGCGATTGTAACCAAGCTCCCCTTTAAGCTTACGGGCGCGCAAGGTAGGGCGCTTTCTGAGATCGACGCCGATCTCGCCGACCCCCACCGCATGCTGCGGCTTCTGCAAGGCGACGTCGGTAGCGGCAAGACCGTCGTCGCCCTTCTCGCCATGGCGACCGCGGTCGAGGCCGGAGCGCAAGCCGCGCTCATGGCGCCGACCGAGCTTCTCGCACGTCAGCATCTCAAGACGATTGAAGGCTTCGCGGCGCCTGCCGGCTTGCGCATCGCTCTGCTCAGCGGGCGTGAGAAAGGTGCCGAGCGCAAGAATATCCTTACGGCGCTCGCCGAAGGTCGTATCGATATTCTCATCGGCACGCACGCACTGTTCCAGGAGCCTGTCGAATTCCGCGACCTCGCGCTCGTGGTGATCGACGAGCAGCATCGATTTGGCGTGCATCAGCGGCTGGCGCTGCAGGCCAAAGGCACCGGACGCGGCGCCGAGCTCCTGGTGATGACCGCTACCCCCATCCCGCGCACGCTGCTGCTCACGAGCTACGGCGACATGGACGTGTCGCGCCTCGACGAAAAGCCTCCGGGGCGGAAGCCGGTCACCACAAGCGTCGTGCCGAGCGAGCGGCAGCAGGAGGTGGTCGGCGGCCTCGCCCGCGCCATCGCCAAAGGTGCGCAGATCTATTGGGTCTGTCCGCTCGTCGCCGAATCCGAGGTGCTGGACATTGCGGCAGCCGAGGAGCGCCACGCCGATCTCAAGAAGCGCTTCGGCGACAAAGTCGGCTTGGTGCATGGGCGGCTTTCAGGCAAGGAGAAGGACCGCGTCATGGCAGCGTTCGCCGCTGGCGAATTCTCCATCCTGGTGTCGACCACGGTGATCGAGGTCGGCGTCGATGTGCCGAACGCGTCCATCATGGTCATCGAGCACGCCGAGCGCTTCGGGCTTGCGCAACTGCATCAGTTGCGGGGCCGCGTCGGCCGCAGCGCGGCGCAGTCCTCCTGCATTCTCCTCTACCGCAAGCCGCTGTCAGAGGCGGCGCAAACGCGACTCAATGTGATGAGGAGCACCGAGAACGGCTTCGTGATCGCCGAGGAGGATCTGAAACTTCGCGGCGGCGGCGAGGTGCTCGGTACGCGGCAAAGCGGCCTACCCGAGTTTCGCGTGGCGCGGCTTCCCGAAGACGAAGCTCTGCTAAAGGTGGCACGCGACGAGGCGCGGCTTACGCTTTCCCGCTACCCCGAGCTCACCGGCCCGCGCGCGGAAGAGCTGAAGCTGCTGCTTTATCTGTTCGAGCGCGACGACGCGGTTCTGCTGATGCGCGCGGGCTGAGCCCGTCACACGACCGGCTCTTCCTCATGCACGGGCTTCGGCTTGCGCTTGGCAAGCTCGCGCAAGCGCTCCTGCTGGTCAGGCGCGACGAGCCCAGCGGACACGACCAGTTTCGCGGCGTCCTCTACCGACAGATCGAGCGGGATGACCTCGCTTGCCTGCACGAAGACGATGAAGCCGGTGGTCGGGTTTGGGCCGTTCGGCATGAATACGGTGATCATCGGATTGCCGTTGCCGATCTTCTCGTCGACCTCGAGCGGCGGCTCGCCAGCGAGAAACACGATGGCGTAGAGCCCGCGGCGCGGAAACTCGATCAGGCCGACGCGCTTGAATGACCCACCATTCTTGGAGAGCACCGTCTCGAAGATCTGCTTCAGAGTGCGGTAAACGCTGCGCACGATGGGCATGCGGGCGAGCATCATCTCGCTGTAGCTGACCAACGTGCGGCCGAACAGATTGGCGGTGAGCGCGCCGACCAGCATCACGCCGGTGATGCCGAAGATGAGGCCGACGCCCGGCACGTTGAAGGGCAGATAGTGTTCGGGCAAATATTGCGGCGGAATGAGCGGCTTCACCCAGGTGTCGACCAGGTTGATGAACCACCACACGACGTAGATGGTGATGGCCACGGGTCCCACCACGATGAGGCCGGTGAGGAAGTAGCTGCGGAGCCTGGCGCCG
>DATFVP010000266.1:0-7911 GCA_035260285.1 Methyloceanibacter sp. | reverse complement strand
ACACCTGCATAGAGAATCAATGGACGGAAGTCTGTGATATTTGTCACGATGCTATCCCGAATCGCGGACTTGGATTGTCTCGTGTTGGTGCTGAATGGGGACACAGCGCGCGGACACAAGCCTAGTAGCGACGGCCACGAGTATTAGGGCGTTGTACTCATAAAATCGTGTGTCAAATGCCACAGCGCGAATCCGCGCGGCGACACACTCTCCTCGGGCTCAGATCGTCGTGAGCACAAAATGTAGAGGAGAGATTGTCATGCTTAAGATCACGTACACAGCACAACCAGCCTCCCTGCTCCTGGTTGTGGCATGGTTCGCATTCAGCGCAACCCCGGCTCAAGCAGTTCCAGATACCGCCCCAGAGCAAGAGGCTTCCCTAGAAGGCTCGAACGCGCCGGATACCTTTGCTGCAGGTCAAGCACTGGAGCGCAAAACAGACAGCACTGAATGCGTCCGTCAAATGCCTCGATGGAGGCCCGACCCTAACAATATGTTTAAATGTTGAGTGCGCGATGCCCGACTGCAAGACACTCTTCTAGGCTCGGAACGCCACTGAGCGAAGATGGAGATCGTCATGTTTTGGACCCGCCAAACTGGACGGGCTTGCTTTGGGCTACTGCACTACTCGCATTGGTGCTTGCCGTCGAGCCGTTCGTAGCCCCTCGTGTGCAACTCGCATCTTGCGATATAACGACGGTTTGCGAGGCGGAGATCTCAGCTTCTGCACCCGGCAAAAGGGATTTTTATGAGTACAAGCCCTTAGCTGGTGACCGCGAACTGCACCGAATGCAAACAGCCACTGATTGAGATGGACAACCGAGGTCAGCATCTTCGTGGCTGCCAAGCCTGCAACGCGTGGCAAGACAATCACGGCAACTTGGTGTGGCTATCTCAAGAAGATTTGGCGGCGCTAATGCGCTGCGGTGGAATCAATTCCGACAATAAAAAGAAGCTCCCGACGCGTGGATGTCAGGGGGCTGGCGAGGTTATTAGATCAAGCGGTGGCTGATATGACTGTTTATATTCGTCCCAACGGTGATGACAAAAACGATGGAGGCGAAGAGGCTCCGGTCAAATCGCCCAAGCGTGCAATAGCAATCGCAACACGAAGCAAAGACCAGGAGATTAGCGTCCTCGCTACCGACTTGGCGCGGATTGCCCGCGAGCTTAACGCGGAGGAAGACGAATTTCCGGAGGGCGGCGGATAGGCAATCGCCTTTGCGCGATGCATTTAACCGAGAAGAAGCATTCGGCGGCGCCCGAGTCTGGGAACAGGCAGTAGTGGCCTCTGCGTCGCAGAAGGGCGCGCCTCCCAAGCCGCAAGAGCAGTGCTATATCGGGATCGGTTCACCGTGAGCCCTCCCAGGTTGCCGTGTTCAAGTGCCGGTCCAGGTCTAAGCCACCTGGGCCGGTGCGCTCTTATGGCAGAGCCAAGGTTTGCTACTCGCCGCCTGCCTGCCAGTGTGCAGGGCGTCGTTCCAATAAATTGTTATTGGGCAAATGTTGGGCTGGTCTAGTGGGCCAACTAGCAAGTTATTGATTTTATTGGCGCCCCGTAGGGGTTTCGAACCCCTGTTTCCGGCGTGAGAGGCCCGGGGGTTCGTGAACGAAATCAATCATAGTTTCAACTTTTCGGGCGCCAAAAGAGGGCTCTAAGATGGCCAAAGTTGAAACTCGATAGTTGGTTCGCACTGATGTCCGAAGTGACCCCAAAAGCGGACATCAAACGGCACTCTCTCAATGTCAGCTAAGTGCCAATAGTGGACATCGGCGTTAGAGCCTGGATGGGTTTTCAGCGTGCAGAAATATCCTTGTTTGCATAATCGGGCAGGAGCAGTCTCGCGGCCCGTCAATTAAATGAAGCTCTAGAGCTTGCCTCACAAAGGATTAACCCGTGTCGACCTCTTCATCGGAAGTGCAAGAGATGCTGGCAAGGCTCGTCGCCTTTGATACGACGAGCGCCAAATCGAATCTGGAGCTCATCGCGTTCGTCAAAACTTACCTCGACGACTATGGCGTCGCTTCGACACTGACTCCCTCGGCGGATGGCGCGAAGTCTAGCCTATTCGCGAGCATCGGCCCGAGCGGCGGCGGCATAGGCCTGTCCAGCCACAGCGACTGCGTTCCGGTCGATGGCCAGACTTGGTCGAGCGATCCGTTCAAACTTGAACTCCGAGACGGCAAGCTTTACGGTCGCGGGTCTTGCGACATGAAGGGCTTTCTCGCCTCTGTGCTCGCGTCAGTTCCGCTTTTCGTGTCGCGCGAGCTAAAGGAGGCGGTCCACATCATCGTCTCCTATGACGAGGAGGTTGGCTGCACCGGCGTCCGTCCGTTGATCGCGCGGCTCGGATCCGACCTGCCGCGCCCCCGCGTCGTGATCGTTGGCGAGTTCACCAACATGGCGGTGATCGAGGCGCATAAACGCATCGACGCCTATCGTACCGTCGTGACCGGGCGCGAGGCCCATTCGAGCCTGCCGCAACACAGTGTGAATGCTATTTCTTTCGCGGCCGAACTGATCAAGGAGATCGACCGCATCGGCGCCGCGCTTGCATCGCACGAGATCGATGACCGCTTTGACCCGCCCTTCTCAACCCTGCAGGTGGGGACCATCAAGGGCGGCACCGCGACCAACGTCGTGCCGAATACCTGCGAGTTCCATTGGCAAGTGCGTAGTCTCCCCGACGCCGAGCCAGACTTCGCACAGAAGCAGCTCAAAGCATATACCGAGCAAGCGTTGCTCCCGCGCATGCTGTGTGTGGCGCCGACGGCATCGATCGAGACACAGCATCGGGGAAGCGTGCCTGCATTTCTGGCGAAGCCAGGCTCGGAAGCCGTGGCCTTGGCGCTCGCGCTCACCGGCGCCAGAGCCACGGGCACGGTGCCCTATGGGACAGAGGCTGGGCTGTTCGAGGAGGCAGGTTGCCCGACGGTGATCTGCGGCCCTGGCGACATCGAGCAGGCCCATACGGCGGATGAATTCGTGGCAACAGCCCAGCTTGACGCTTGCATGTCGTTCCTCACCAAACTTGCTGAGAAGCTCAGCAGCTAGCTTCCCACGCCCCGTAACTCAGCCGTTTGACGACCCGTATCGGACGTAACCAGAGGGCGTTGACCATGTCCGCTAATGCCAAAAGAAGACGCAGGGCCCCTTTGGGTGACGTTCCCCGCAATACCTGGAGGTCTAACCTGGAGGGGCGCTGTAAACGAATGAAAGTGGCTAACCTGAGCCCGCCAGGAGGCTCCAAACTGGCTAACCTATTTGAGTTAGAAGAAGAACTTGAGTGGGATGGCGCCCCGTAGGGGTTTCGAACCCCTGTTTCCGGCGTGAGAGGCCAGCGTCCTGGGCCACTAGACGAACGGGGCGTTCCGTTCCGGCCAAGCGAGCGAGAAGCTATAGCTTGGGCGGATGAAGGCGATCAAGGCTTATTGATGCGCTATCGGTACGCTACTTGAGCGCTATTCAGGCTTCAGCCTCACATGGGCGACGACCTTGCCGCTTGCAAGATCGATCACAGCGATCTCCGGCCCGGAAGGTCCACTAAGATGCACGGCAAGGCGATTCCCGTCGAGCGACATCGCGGTCACCGCGGCACCCGCCGGCACCGGGAGATCGATGCTCGGTGCTCCCTGCCCCGGCACGCTCGGCGCGGGCGTGACGCCCGCATCTTGTACCGGATGCGAGGCCTGATAGACAATGGCCGCGAGCACGAAGGCGAAGCCACCGACGAGCAACACCCCCATCACGATGACCGCAATCTTGAGGATGCGCACCTGACGCGGCGTGAGGACGGTTCCAGTCAAGACGGCGCCAGGCGCCGTGCTACTACTCTCTGGCTCACTGACCACGGACATTGTAGAGCCTCATGCCTGTTTTGACCGAGCGCCTAACGGCGGAAGCCGACGAGAGCCATGCCGGGCTAAGGCTCGACCGTTTCTTAAGCGGCCGTTTCCCGGAGCTGAGCCGCACCCGCCTTCAGGCTTTGATCAGGCAAGGTCACGTGGCGCTCGGCCGCGCGACCATAGAGGACGTGAAATACCCGGTCAAACCGGGGGATCGCTTCAAGATCAGCATTCCGCCGCCGATGAGCGCCCATCCGCAAGCTCAGGAAATTCCGCTCAATGTGGTCTACGAGGACGATTCCATCATCGTAATCGACAAACCTGCCGGCCTCGTCGTACATCCTGGTGCCGGCAATATCGACCGCACTCTGGTCAATGCGCTCATCGCCCATTGCGGGGCGAGCCTCTCTGGCATCGGCGGCGTGGCGCGCCCAGGCATCGTGCATCGTCTCGACAAGGACACGAGCGGCATCCTCGTCGTTGCCAAGACCGACCAGGCCCATCGCGCCCTCTCAGAGCAATTCGCCGATCATGGCCGCGAGGGTTCGCTCGAGCGCGGCTATCTCGGCCTTGTCTGGGGCGCCCCGCCTCGTCCGCATGGCACGATCAAGGCGCCGATCGGCCGGCACAAGACGAGCCGCACCAAGATGGCGGTGGTACCTGTGAGCAAAGGCGGACGCGATGCCGTGACGCACTATCGCGCGCTCGCGACGTTCGGACGCAAGGCGGAGCCTGTTGCCTCGCTGCTTGAATGCCGGCTGGAAACCGGCCGCACCCACCAAGTGCGGGTGCATCTCGCCTCGATCGGCACGCCCTTGATCGGCGATCCGGTTTATGGAACCGGCTTCAAATCCAAGCTCCGCAAGCTTCCGCAAGCCGAACAAGATAAAATTGCAAGCTTCAAGCGCCAGGCTCTGCACGCCGCAGCACTAAGTTTCGAGCATCCGCTGACCGGGACCTTACTGGAATTTAATAGTCCGCTGCCTGATGATTTTGCCATGATGGTCGGCGCCCTCAAGGAACTGTGAAGCTTCCCCGGTCTTTAATCCCCGAGGCAAACGTTCTATAGAGGGGCGCCGGGGGGCACTAAGGTGAAAAGATGCGGCCGGCGTTGGGCCGCGGGAGAATTGCTCTCATGGCCTCGCAGAGTCTACCGAGTGTCGGCGCGCATGGCGGGCTGACGCGCTACCTGGAAGAGATCCGGCAATTTCCCATGCTGGAGCCTCAACAGGAGTACATGCTCGCCAAGAGCTGGCGTGAGCATGGCGACCGCGATGCCGCCCACAAGCTGGTAACCTCTCACCTGAGACTCGTTGCCCGCATCGCCATGGGCTATCGCGGCTATGGGCTGCCCATCGGCGAGGTCGTGTCCGAGGGCAATGTCGGGCTGATGCAGGCGGTGAAGCGCTTCGATCCCGACAAGGGCTTCAGGCTTGCCACCTACGCCATGTGGTGGATCAGGGCGGCGATCCAGGAATACATCCTGCGCTCGTGGAGCCTGGTGAAGATGGGCACCACCGCGGCGCAGAAGAAGCTCTTCTTCAACCTGCGCAAGATCAAGGGGCAGCTCAAGGCCCTCGACGAAGGCGACCTGCGTCCCGATCAGGTGAAGCGCATCGCCACCCAGCTCGGCGTGACCGAGGAGGACGTGATCTCCATGAACAGGAGACTCGCCGGAGACTCGTCGCTGAACGCGCCGGTGCGCAACGATAGCGAGAGTGGCGAGTGGCAGGACTGGCTGGTCGACGACACCATGGACCAGGAGACGGCGCTCGCAGAGTCGGAAGAGGCGCAGCGGCGGCGCGGCATGCTCAACAACGCGCTGAAGGGCCTGAACGAGCGCGAGCGCCGGGTGTTCGAGGCGCGCCGTCTCGCCGAGGAACCTTTGACGCTCGAAGAGTTGTCGGCCGAGTTCGGCGTCTCCCGGGAGCGCATCCGCCAGATCGAGGTGCGCGCCTTCGAGAAGGTGCAGAAGGCGGTGCAGAAGGCCGCTGCCGCCGCCGAAGCCCCGGAAGCCGCAGCCGCAAGCTGACGCGAAGTCCCAAGCGCGCCATATCCTTGTCATTGCTCGGGCTTGTCCCGGCCATCCACGGCGAAATTCGTGGATGAGCCCGCTCACCCATCCTTCCGAGGTGAACCGGCTGATCGCCGACCATCTCGCCGCTCAGCGCCAACAAGAGCCGGCCCCACTTCCGGAGGCTTGAGCTCTTCCACGTCGCGGTCGAACAGCTGTTCGAGCTCGACCGTAGCCGTCAGCGCATTGGCGCGCACCTTCTCGACGTCGGTGTAATATTTGTAGTCGTCGTAGAGCCGCTTCTCGTCCTGCCGCTTGAAGGTCGCGAGCAGCCGCTTGGCCTCGTGCTCGCTCAAGCCCAGCCCGCGCAGCAGTCTGTGCGTCAGTTCGAGCGCCGAGAGAAACGTCTCACGCTCGATGATGCCGACGCCGAGATCCATCAGCTTGTGCACATGGATACGGTCGCGCGCCCGCGCATAGACCGGCAGGTCGGGAAAGTGCTTGCGCACCATCTCGGCCACCCTGAGCGAGGCGTCGACATCGTCGATGGCAAGCACGAAGGCGCGTGCCTTGTCGGCGCCGGCCGCGCGCAGAATGTCGAGCCTCCCGGCGTCGCCGTAATAGATTCTCGAGCCGAAGCGCTTCACGAAATCCACCTGCTCGATATTGGAGTCGAGCGCCGTGAACGGAACGCGGCGGGCGCGAAGCACGCGGGCCACGATTTGCCCGAAGCGGCCGAACCCCGCGACGATGACGTGCTGATCGCCTTCCGGCGGCATCTCGTATTCGGGCTTCTCCGGCTCAAGCGCGCGGAAGATCGTCTCGTCGATGAGCAACAGAAACGGCGTCGCCGCCATCGATACGGTCACCGCCAACACAAGCAGGTTAGCAAGGTGCTGATCGATGACGTGCGCGCCGACCCCGGCCGCGAACAGCACGAAGGCGAACTCGCCGCCCTGGCTGATCACAAGCCCGAGCCGCCGTGCCGGTTCGCTCTTCAATCCCCACCGGCGGCCAAGCACATAAAGGATGGCTGCCTTGATCGCGACGAGGCCGATGACGATGGCGATGAGCTTGAGCGGCTCCGCCACCACCACGCCCAGGTCGATCGACATGCCGATGGCGATGAAGAACACCGCGAGCAGCAGACCCTCGAACGGAGCGATGTCGGCTTCGATCTGATGGCGATATTCTGAGTCGGCGAGCAGCGCGCCAGCGATGAAGGAGCCGAGCGCCGCGCTGAGGCCCGCAGCTTCCATGACCAGCGCCACGCCAACCACCGTGAGCAGCGCGCTCGCCGTCATTGCCTCGCGCACGCCGGTGGCGGCAATGATGTGATAGAGCCTGCTGAGCAGGAAGCGTCCGGCCACGACCACCCCGATAATGGTGAAGATGGCGAGCACACCGGCGCGGAGATCCATGGCCGGCTGTTCGCTGCCGCCGGCAGCGAACAGCGGCACGAGCGCGATCAGCGGGATGGCGGCAAGATCCTGGAACAACAACACCGAGAAGGCGAGCCTGCCGTGCCTGGTGTTGATCTCGCCCTTCTCCTCGAGCACCTGCAGCGCGAAAGCCGTTGAGGAGAGCGACAGGCCAAGGCCGATGAACAGCGCCTGGCCAAAATTAAGGCCGAGCGCGAGACCAATGGCGGCGAGCACCAGCGACGTGGCCGCGAGCTGTGCGGAGCCTAACCCGAAGATCGCCGAGCGCATGGCCCACAGTCTGATCGGGCGAAGCTCAAGCCCGATCACGAACAGCAGCAGCACCACACCGAACTCGCCGAAATGCAGGATGTCCTCCACGTTGTTCAGCTGATAGAGCGGCCCGAGAATGTAGGGTCCGATCACCACGCCGGCGGCGAGATAGCCGAGCACGGCGCCCATGCGAGAGAAGCGGCCAAGCGGCGCGGCGATGGCGGCGGCAGCGAGAAACACCGCCACTTGGATCAATTGTGTCGAAACCATCGCGCGTCCTTGTGCCTGGCCCTTTCCGTCTTCCGTATCATGCTCTCTGGGCAAGACCTAGGTTTCAACGGAAGCCTACATTGCCGT
>DATFVP010000265.1:0-2472 GCA_035260285.1 Methyloceanibacter sp. | reverse complement strand
GCGGGCGGGCAGTGGACCTTGATCATCCCATCGCACGATCTCGTCGTGGTGCGCCTCGGCCACTATAGGGGCGCCGCGCCCGGCGAACGAAGCTTCAGCGCAGCGCTCGCGCTGCTGATGCAGGCGGTGCCCAGAAGGGTGTGAGCGTGATCGATTGCGGGAAGGGCATGAACAAGCTCGAAGCCGCCAAAGCGATGGTCTCGATGTGCCACCGCTCCTGCTTGCCCGCGCGGACGAGGTGATCGAATGAAAACGTCGAAGCGGGATTGGCGACGGTGAAACTCCCCCGCCGAAATTTTCTGCATCTGACAGCGGGCGCCGCCGTTCTCTCGGCTGTCTCGCGCGTCGCGAGAGCGCAAGGCTATCCGTCGCGGCCGGTGCGCATCATCGTCGGATTTGCCCCTGGCCAGGCGATTGACATCGTCACGCGCATGATAGGTCAATGGCTCTCCGAGCAGCTCGGTCAGCAATTCATCATTGAGAACCGGCCTGGTGCCGGCGGCAATATCGCGACTGAGGCCGTCGTGCGTGCGCCTCCAGATGGCTACACGCTGCTCGCCATCGGCTCGAATAATATGATCAACGCCACGCTCTACGAAAAGCTCAACTACGCTTTTATCCGCGATATCGCGCCGGTGGCGAGCATCTACCGTGTGGCTCAAGTTATGGAGGTCAATCCCTCATTTCCGGCCAAGACGGTTCCAGAGTTCATCACCTACGCTAAGGCCCATCCGGGCCAAATCAGTTTTGCTTCGGCGGGCAACGGTTCCGTCGCCCATGTGACAGGCGAGCTGTTCAAAATGATGACTGGCGTCAACATGTTGCATGTCCCTTATCGGGGAGCGCCCCCGGCGCTAACCGATCTCATTGGCGGACAAGTGCATGTCACGTTCGACAACATGCCCTCTTCCATCGAACATATCAGGGCCGGCAAGCTGCGCCCTTTGGCGGTGACCGCCACGACGCGCTGGCAGGGGCTTCCCGACGTCCCCACACTGGGCGATTTTGTGCCGGGTTTCGAGACGAACGCGTGGGCCGGTATCGGCGCGCCGAAGAACACGCCGGCCGAGATCATCGACACGCTCAACCGGGAGATCAACGCCGCCCTCGCCGACCCGACAATCAAGGCGCGCTTTGCCGAGCTTGGCGGCGAGGTGCTTGCGTTGTCGCCCAGCGAGTACGGAAAGTGCATTGCAGAAGAAACCGAAAAGTGGGCCAAAGTAATCAAGTTCTCCGGCGCGAAGCCGGACTGATCCTGACGACCGGCTGATGCATTGTGAGGAGCCGCCGCGCTTCTTCGACCTCCGGAACTTCGGGCCCCGCGTCGAAGCCAACAAGGGCCGGAACGAGCAATTCGCTAGCGACGTCATCCCGACCGGTCGTCCGATAGAGCTTTGCAAGTGACAGTGCGGCGCGCAGCTCGAATATTCGCGTCTGTTGGCTGCGCGCGATCTCGATGGCGCGCATGAAAGCTGCTTCGGCGGCCGCAACGTCAGGCCGCCGCTGTTTCAGGAGAAGCTCGCCACGCACCCGGTGCACCTCGGCATCGAACCAGCGCTCCCCAGTCTGCTCAATCGCGGCCAGTTGAGTATCCAAAGTGGCCAGTCCGACCTCAATTCGGCCCGCTTCTGCCTCACACTCCGCAAGCAACGTCCCGGTAAGCGGTGCAAATAAACGATAATCCATCTCATTCCATAGCGCCAAACCTTCGCGCATTCCTGCTTCACCATCGCCATCGCCATCGCCGGCGCACCAGCGTGCCCAACCATGGTAAAATGAGCTGTCCGCCAGACGCATCGGCAGTCCGTGTTCGCGCGCTAGGCCAAGGAGTGCCTCCGCGTGCGGTCTGGCCTGCTCGGGTTTGCGGCAGATACCAGCAAAGCGGCACGTATAGGCATGCGCCCACGCGATTGTCGCCATGTGACCGCTTTGCCGGGCGAGGCTGAGTGCGCTGTCCAACAGGCGAGCCGCTTGATCGAGTTCCCCGAGGGGCCACAGGACCACAGCTAGCCAGCCGGTGGAAACGACTCTGTCATCGAAGACGAACCGGGGAGCAAGATGGTGATCCGGCTCGCGGTCATAGGCCGCGAGGGCCTGTTCAAGGTGCGTCCGCGCGCCGGCGTAATCGCCCTGAAACCAGCAAGTTACGCCGAAGACGTGCAGTGCCCGGCCGCTGGCAATCCGGGCGAGTGCCGGGCATCACGCAGGGAAGCCACCGCCACCTCGCGCATCGGCGCAAGGTCGGCGCGAACAAGGCTTACCATCCACATGCCGTAATAGGCCGAGAACCTCGCGGTGATGTCTTCGATCTCCGCGGCAAGCTCGCGGGCACGCGCAAACGCAGCAATCGAATCCGGGTGGCTGTGCCCTCGACCAAGAATTAGTGCATGCCCGTACGTGGTCTGAAGCCGCAGCCGGAGGAGGCGCTGGGCAGGTCCATCGGCCAGTCCCCCGGCTTGGCTGATCGCCTTT
>DATFVP010000264.1:0-4714 GCA_035260285.1 Methyloceanibacter sp. | reverse complement strand
CACTTCATCAGTTACAGGGATCTGACGCTTCGGACTGTGGGGGAATGCGGCTGAACCGCACATGAACCGGGCTTGCAGGATCGGTTCAGGTAAGTCGACCGGCTGAGGTCTACTTCACGAGACCTAGCAGCTCCTTGAACTCGGGGGTGCCGGCTTTGCCCAGCCACTCGAACACGACCATCTCGCTGTTTACGATATCGACGCCGGTCTTGAGCAGCCGCGCGAGTGCAAGGCGCCGGCTCGACTTGGCGCGCGAATCAACGGCGTCGGCGACCACAAAGGCCTCGAAGCCCTGGTCCTCAAGATCGATTGCCGTCTGGGTGACGCAAACATGGGCTTCGATGCCGCCTATCACTACTTGTCCCCGGCCCGTCTTGCGGAGCTCATGCAAACGCTGGCGCAGGAGGTCGTTCTTCGCGCAGGAGAACTCGATCTTCTCGATGACCGATCCTGAGTTGCCGAGAGCTTCGCGCAGCGGCGCAACAGTCGGGCCAATTCCACGCGGGTATTGCTCGGAGACCGTCACCGGAATCTCGAGGGCTCTCGCAGCACGCACAAGTCGGATGCAACGCTCGACGACGCGCTCAGGGTCCGACATAGCCGGCAGGAGCTTTTCCTGAACGTCGATGATGAGCAGCTGTGACTTGTCGCGGGATAGGAGCATTTGAACTCACGCGCGGAGGGTAAGGTCGAGCCACTCTTGCACAGGTTAAGCCGGCCCGCCTAGGCCCGCGATCTTCAAGGCGAAGGCGTAAACCAACGCTACCTCCTTCAACCGCTCGAAGCGGCCTGAAGCCCCGGCGTGCCCGGCGTCCATGTTTGTGCGCAAAAGCAAAAGATGGTCGTCGGTCTTGAGCTCGCGCAGCTTCGCCACCCACTTCGCCGGCTCCCAATAGGTGACGCGCGGATCGGTGAGACCGGCAAGTGCCAAAATATGAGGATAGGGTTGAGCCTGCACATTGTCGTAGGGCGAATAGGCGGCGATGGTACGATAGGCCTCGGCGCTCTCGATCGGATTGCCCCATTCGCGCCATTCCGGCGGGGTGAGCGGCAGACTCGCATCGAGCATGGTGGTGAGGACATCGACGAACGGCACTTCGGCGATGACGCCGAGAAACAAATCAGGCGCCATGTTGGCGACGGCACCCATCAACATGCCGCCGGCACTTCCGCCATGGGCGACGATGCGTCCGCGTGAGGTAAATCCCTGGCGCGCAAGATAGTCGCCCGCGGCGATGAAATCGGTGAAAGTGTTGACCTTCTTCTCGCGCTTGCCCTCCTTGTACCAACGATAGCCTTTGTCCTTGCCGCCGCGCACGTGGGCTATGGCGTAGACGAAGCCGCGATCGACGAGGCTGAGCGCGTTGGTCGAGAAGGAAGCAGGGATCGACATGCCGTAGGCGCCGTATCCATAAAGCAGGAGCGGTGCCGTACCGTCGAGCGGCGTCTCCTTGCGGGATAGCAGCGAGACCGGAACCGTCTCGCCGTCCCTGGCCGGCGCCATCACCCGGCGCGTGACGTAATGGGCTGGATCGTGACCGCTCGGGATCTCTTGCGTTTTGCGCAAGGTGCGCTCGCGCCTCTCCATGTCGTAGTCGAACACCTGTGCCGGCGTCGTCATCGAGGAATAGGTGAAGCGAAGCGTGCGCGTGTCGTATTCGTAGCCAGGCGAAATGCCAAGCGCGTAGGCTCCTTCGGCAAAGGCGATCTCGTGCTCGGTGGCATCGGCGAAGCGGCGGATGACGATGCGCGGCAGCCCATCTTCGCGTTCGAGTCGCACCAGATAGTCCTTGAAGGCCACGATCTCAAGGATGAGACGGCCTGGGCGATGCGGCTCGATCTCGCGCCAATGCTCGCGACCAGGATTGCCCGCAGGGGCTTCGACGATGCGGTAGTCTTCGGCGCCATCAGAATTGGTGAGGATGATCAACCGGTCGCCGTGATGCTCGACGGAATAATCGTGCTCGGACTCGCACGGACTGACGAGGCGTGGCGCCGCAGATGGATCTTCAGCATCGATCAGGCTTACCTCGGCGGTCTCATGATCGTGCGTGCTGAGCAGCAGGAAACGCCGGTCTTGGGTCGCGTTCAAACCCAGAAAGTAGCCGGGGTCAGGCTGCTCATAGACGAGTGCATCTTGTCCAGTTGAGCCTATTGCGTGACGCAAGGCCTTGCGCGGGCGGTGCTCGTCATCGAGCCAGATATAGAGCAGGGTCCTGCTGTCTGACGCCCATTCGAAGCTGCCGTTGTTGTCGACGATCCGGTCATCGACAGCGGCGCCGGTTTCCGCGTCGATGATTTTGACCCTGTAAAGCTCCGAGCCTTTGGTGTCGACGGCGTAGGCGATGAGCTTGTGGTCGGGGCTATGCGCGACATTGGCGATGCGGAAATAAGCGTGGCCTTTGGCGAGAGCGTTGCCATGGACCAGAACCTGCTCATCACCGCCATCGCGTGGGACGCGACAGAACAGCGGGTGCTGACCTCCGGTGACGAAGCGCGAGTAGTAGGAGTATGTCCCGTCGGGCGCGGGAACCGAGGAATCGTCTTCCTTGATGCGGCCCTTCATCTCGGCGAACAGGCGCTGTTGCAGCGCCTCGGTGTCGGCCAGGACGTCCGATGTGTAGGCATTCTCGGCTTCGAGCTGGGCGCGGATGTCGGAGGCGAGCGCCTTCGGATCGCGCATGACGGCCTGCCAATTCGAGGCACGCAACCAAACGTAGTCGTCGACGCGAGCGATGCCGTGCTGGATCGAGGTGAGCGGGCTGCGAGGGGCGCGGGGAAAAGTTGTCCCTGATTTTTCTTTGTTTTTTGCCATTTATCGGGCGGTCTCTACTTATTGCATTGGGGCATCTTCTTCATGGCCTTGTCGGCCTGGTCTTTGTTGTCGTACACGCCGAGGATGTTCATGCTGCCTTTAGGTTTCTCGCTGAAGCGTTCGTAGCGTTTGCCGTCATAGGCGACATAGACCTGACCGGCGAGGGCGGGCATAGTAAATGCCGCTAACAAGAGCCCAGCCACCAGATACCTATGCATTTGTCGTTCCTTGACTTGAGGTTCTAACTGCGCCAAGGCATCACGTTCGCGCGGCACTTTTGCGGCGAGCGAACACGTTTCGCGGACGCCCTGTCAGACAACGGGGATTGGGATTTGGATTCGAGTGAGCCTAAGTGGTCGTCTAAGAGATTGGTCGAAGGTCGTCAACGTAACGTGATTGCAATCTATCTCGCCGCGCGTGACCCCGCACGCCTTTGGTGTGCGAAAGCGCTGGCAGTGTGCGTTGCCGGATACGCCCAGTATCCATCGTTCTTACGGGCTGCCCCATCTGAATGCGGCTTAGCCAATCCATCGGAGAGTTCAACAATGGTTTTCGGGAGATCGCCGACGAGGTGAACGAGTACTCTATCCGTTCGGTGGAAAATGTATTCCGCGCATAGCAGCAGTTTCTCGACGCCAGACCGCTTCGGCAGGTTGTAGAGTATCAGACGCGTTGTGCCCAGAACGCATATGAGGCCTACATTACGGAATTCTCCAGACTGGGAGACCTATGTATCAGTTTAACCCGTCGGGCCTCTGAACCTCTGCGGCAGGTATCTCGACGGTCGTAATGAACCGGCCGCTTCGGACGAGCCGTCGAGTGATCTCTCGATCATGGAAATTCAGCCCGTTTGAAAGTGAAGGGCTATCTTCGCCTGTACTAGCTCATAAACCGCGCGGGCAGTATTCA
This sequence comes from Methyloceanibacter sp., assembly GCA_035260285.1. Taxonomy (GTDB): domain Bacteria; phylum Pseudomonadota; class Alphaproteobacteria; order Rhizobiales; family Methyloligellaceae; genus Methyloceanibacter. Next base: position 990 of record DATFVP010000264.1, on the reverse strand, counting down.
TTTGGCATCTTCTCGGGCTCGAACTTTCCCGACTCTTGTTTGACCAAGTCGACGGCGAGCTTCACGGAGAGCGCCTGGATCGCGCATTCAAATGAGTCGAAGATCATGGACTCCTAGGCAAAAATGGAACCCACATTTCGAATCTCAGGTGCCCGGTGGGGGTCAGATGGGACCCATTGCGCTTCAAATCGAGATGAGCACCACGCCAACGACGGCGGCGGCCAGCCCAACGATCTTGTTCCAGGTCATCGGTTCGCCAAGGAACAGTACTCCAAGCAGCGATCCGCCGAGGATGAACATGCCGTAGATCGGTACGACTATGTTGGCGGGACCAAGCGATAGCGCGTGGAACAGCGAGGTCACCGCCACTGTGAGCGCGATGCCACCGGCAATGGCCCAGGCTAGGGTGCCCTTTTCCAGGTCGTAGATGAGCGGCTTAAGCTCACCGCGGAAGCCAACTATCGCGATGGCAAAGATGGCAACAATGATGCTCGAAACCGCGAGTACCATGTAAGAGGAAACCTCACCGCTCTGTTCGGCGAGCTTGGTGAACAGCGTGGTCAAGGAATATCCGGCCATGCCGAGCAGGGCCCAATAGATATAGGACTGCATTTATTTGCTCCCCGTGGCGTTTGCCTGGCATCGGCATTTTCGAACAGGATTCTTGAGTACGGGTATCCTACTTCCGGACGGGGCCTTTAAGCACCATTAGCCATTAAGCGCTCGATAGACAGAGGCCTTGGAGAGCTTCATGCGACGCATGATCTCCGGCACAGTGACTCCATCGGCTCTGAGCTCCTTTATCTTCTGCAGCACCTCGGTCGTCAAAAGCGGCTTTGGGCCGAACCTCACGCCCTCGGCCTTGGCCTTGTTAATGCCGTCTTGCTGGCGCTCGCGGCGGATGTCATTCTCGAACTCGGCGATTAAAGCGAGAATACCCATGATCAGCTTGCCGGTGCGGGTGCTGGTATCGATGGAGGGATCATCGAC
>DATFVP010000263.1:0-6701 GCA_035260285.1 Methyloceanibacter sp. | reverse complement strand
CTCTATCCCAGCCTTAAGCGCTGCCGCTTCTAACGTGGGCGCGAGGCCATCGTCCAGGGAGCAATGCCCATGCGCCAAGCCCGCCTCGATCAAACCGACCGGCGCATCTTGAGTGAGCTGCAGGCCGATGGCCGCATCACCAATGTCGAGCTTGCCCGCAAGGTGGGCATCTCAGCGCCGCCCTGTCTGCGTCGGGTTCGCGCGCTCGAGGACGCGGGGTTGATCCGCGGCTATGCGGCGCTGCTCGACGACCGCGCGCTTGGCTTCGACGTCACGGCCTTCGCCATGGTCGGGCTGCACAGTCAGGCAGAGGCCGATCTCATCGCGTTCGAGCAGCGCGTACGCGGCTCCCCAATCGTGCGCGATTGCTACATGCTTTCCGGCGAGATCGATTTCATGCTGAAATGCGTGGCGCCCGATCTCACTGCGTTCCAGGAGTTCATCATTCATGAGCTCACCGCCGCTCCGAATGTCGCGAGCGTCAAGACCTCTCTCGTTATCCGTGCCTCGAAGCACGATCCTGGCGTGCCCATCGAGACAATGCCGGCAAGATCATGAACGCGGCGCGGCACAGAGTGACCAAGCGCCATAGCCCACCACGCTGCCAAAGTCGCCGCTCGTTGCGCTCGAATTGCCGAGAGCCAGGCGCTCGACCTTCCAGCCACCTTCGCGCGCAGCGCAAAGCGCGCCGTTCAGCGCACTGCAGCCACACGCGTCTTGCGGCCCAAGTCGACTGAAGTCGAGGCTTTCGATAGCCCGGGCGGTTGCCTGGTCACGCTTCCGGGCCGTCGCCTCGTCGAGATAATGGGAGAGATCAGTGCTGACCACGAGCAGCGTCCGTTCGTCGATCAGGGCGCCGATGATGCTGGCCACCTGCTCCGGCCGAGCAGAGCCGACCAGCAACGGAACGATGGTGAAATTCTTGAGCACGATTTGGAGGAAGGGAAGCTCGACTTCGAGGGCGTGCTCCGGCGCATGCGGTTCGTCGTCGATGACGACCAAGCCTGACTCTTGCAGGGAGCTGATCGCCGGGCCATCGACGGGTATCTCGCCAAGCGGCGTGGCGAAGGCTCGCACAGATGGCGCGGCGATGCCGCGCACCGGCAAGTAATGAGGAGGACCGATTAGGAGCACACGTGCGAAGGTCTTTACCAAAGGCGCGATGCAGACGAAGGACTTTGCCGCAACGCCGCCTGAGTACATATAACCTGCGTGCGGCGCGATAAGCCCAGCGAGATCGCCTAAGCTTGCCGCTGTCGCTTGCGATAGCAACCGCTCGACATTGGCTCGGAGCTCGCCGGCCTTTCCCGGATAGAAGCTGCCGGCAACGGCCGGCGGTCTCACCTCGCCGGAATGTCGTCGCACAAACAAGACGTTGACTCTCGTTTCTGCAGGGCCATCTTCATAGCATGCCAAACCTCGAAATGCATGGTTGCGTTCCCGGACGGCACTGGCACGCGCTGCCCGACGGCCGCATCCAGTGCGACCTCTGCCCGCGGGAATGCAAGTTGCATGAGGGCCAGAGGGGACTCTGTTTCGTGCGGGCGCGCGAACATGACGCCATGGTGCTCACCACCTATGGGCGGTCCAGCGGCTTTTGCCTCGATCCGATCGAGAAAAAGCCGCTCAACCATTTTCTCCCTGGGACGGCGGTGTTGTCCTTCGGCACTGCAGGCTGCAACCTCACCTGCAAGTTCTGCCAGAATTGGGATATCTCGAAGGCACGGGAGATGGATCGTCTGCAACAAGTCGCTTCGCCCGAGGCTATTGCCGAGGCGGCGCTCGCGAGCGGCGCCCACTCGGTGGCCTTCACCTACAACGATCCGGTGATCTTCCTCGAATATGCGGTTGATGTTGCGGCTGCTTGCCGTGCGGTCGGGGTAAAGACCGTAGCGGTGACCGCTGGGTATATCGGAGAGGGGGCACGGCCTGAATTCTTCGCTGCAATGGACGCGACCAATATCGATCTCAAGGCCTTCTCCGAAGGATTTTACAAGCGGCTTTGCACCGGCTCGCTCGGCGCCGTGCTGGACACGCTTTGCTATGTCAAGCACGAGACCGACACTTGGCTGGAGATCACCACCTTGCTCATCCCCGGCGAGAACGACTCGGTCGAAGAGATTGGGCAGCTCTGCGATTGGGTCGCTGACAAGCTTGGGCCAGACGTGCCGTTGCATTTCACGGCGTTCCATCCGGACTGGAAAATGCGGGATATTGCGCCGACACCGGCGGCGACGCTGAGGCGGGCGCGGGAGACCGCGCTTCGCGCAGGTCTCCATTATGTCTACACGGGCAACGTCCACGATGAAGCAGGGCAAAGCACCTACTGCCGGGCTTGCGGGGCGACGCTGATTGGCCGCGACTGGTACACCATCACGTCCTGGCGCCTCGACGCTCATGGCGACTGTGCGGCGTGCGGGGAGCCTTGCCCAGGGCTGTTCGATGCGCTGCCGGGACGATGGGGCGCCAAGCGGGCCCCGGTGGCGATCGCTGCCGCATGAGCGAAGCCGTGCAGGACAATCCCATTCTGGTTGAAGTGACGCGCGGAGGGCTGGTTGAGAGCTGCCACCGCGGCGCCGTGGCCATCGCCGATGCTGACGGACGCGTGCTGCTTGGGCTCGGCGATATCGAACGCCCGGTCTATCCGCGTTCGGCCGTCAAGGCCTTGCAAGCCATACCGCTGATAGAGAGCGGTACCGCCGACGCCTTCAGCCTCGGGCAGGCGGAGCTCGCCATCGCTTGCGCTTCGCATAGCGGCGATGATGCCCATATCGGCGCGGTGCGCACGCTGCTCGCCAAGGCGGGGCTCGACGAGTCGCAGCTTGCCTGTGGCGCGCATTGGCCGATCGGCGATCGGGCGTCGCGGGAACTGGCGCGCATGGGCAAGAGTCCGACGCCGATCCACAATAATTGCTCAGGCAAGCATGCCGGAATGCTGGCGACCGCGGTTCACCTCGGGCTCGATCCAAGGGGCTATGAGCGGCAAGAGCACAAGGTGCAGCGGGAAATCAGGCGAGTCATTTCAGAGGTTTGCGGCGTCACGTTGGCGCAGGATGAGATCGGCATCGACGGCTGTTCAGTGCCGACCTTCGCCTTGCCGCTCGCCGCGGTGGCCACCGGTTTCGCCAGGCTCGCCAGCGGCAGGGGCTTTGATGCCACGCGCGCTGAGGCGGCGGGGCGGCTCATGGATGCTTGCTTCGCCGCTCCCGACCTCGTGGCAGGAGAGGGGCGCTTCGACACCATCGTCATGCGTGGGCTCCCGCAGACCGCCTTCGCCAAGGGTGGCGCCGAAGGAGTCCATTGCGCCGCGTTGCGGGCGTTCGGGATTGGCGTTGCCGTCAAGGTCGATGACGGGACTAAGCGGGGCGCGGAGATGGTGCTTGCGATTCTGCTCGCCAAACTCGTGCCTGGGGCCGAACACGTCCTTGGCGGCCAACTCGCCGGCGAGATGCGCACCTGGCGCGGCGTGAAGGTTGGCGTGGTCGGCCCGTCGCCTGCGCTCAAGGCCGCGGTCCGCGCCTTGCCGCGTCAGAACGCTGCTGCAGCAGCGCCACGTTGATCGTTAGGCTGAGCCCTCAGGCTGATACGCCGGCATCGACAGCAAGGTCGGGCCCGACCGGGGTAGGGCCGCGCATGGCGCGAATAGCTCCGTCCCTGGTGCTTGAGATCGAATTTCCAGAGACCGGCGCGGTTGTGACGATCTCGGCCGGAATGCCGATGCCAATATGAGCGTTGCGGATACGATTATTCAAAACGCTGACGTCCCCCGCTGAGCCGACGAGAATGCCGAAACCCGGGGCGTCTTCCACGATGTTGCCCTTCACCATGGCCCCGGCGTCGATGGAAATACCGGTACCGTGGAAGAGAGCAACTTTGCGGAAGAACAGGTTGCGGACGAGATTACCTTGAATGAGAGCGGCGGTGCCTCCTTGCTCGGAGCTGGCCACGGCGATGCCGGTAGCTGCCTTATCGACGATGTTGCCGGTGATGGCCACATCCTCGCAGCGCGAGACGAGGATGCCGCTCGAGCCTGAGCGCAGGAAACCGCAATTCGAGAGCCGAAGCCGCTCGACCATGGTGGCGGCGAGCAGCGCGCCATCCACGCCCATGTCCTTCCCGTCGCCGTCCAGCACGAGGCTCTCGAGGCGAATGTCGTTCGCTTGCTCGATGCCAATCAAACCGCCGCCGTCGCGATAGCGCAGGATGGATCGGCCAGGCACGCCGGTGAGATGCGTGCCTGATCTGAGCTCAAGTCGCCGTGTCGAATAGGTTCCAGGCGGGAAAAACAGGGGGAGTCCCGACCCTGCGGCGGCGTCAACGGCGCTCTGCAGCATGTCCGTCTGGTCGGTGCCGCCGCCCGATGGCAGCACACCGAGAGTGCGGAGGCTCGTGCCGGTTGCAAAAGCAACGCCGAGCCCGATGCCGGCAAGGATGACCTCTCGGCGGGTAGCGGTCATGATCTCCTGTTCAGCGCGTCATCGGTTCCACGACGCGGATACCGGGGCCAATTTCGCCGCCAGAGGTCTCCACTCCGTCGCGATGGAGTGCGAAGGCCAGAAGGTAGCGCATGATCAGCTCGGCGCCGTGCAACAGCTCCGCCTCGCTCAAAGGACCGCCTTGGCGGGGTCCGGGCGGGAGGTGCACGAAGCAGACGTCGCACCCCCCGTTCTGGCCTCGCGCCCAGTGAAGCGAGAGATAATAGAGATAATTGCAGAGATAGGTTCCCGCCGAGCGGGAGGCGACGGCCGGAAGGCCTCGCGTCCGCAAATGCCTGGCGAGCTGCGCAGCGGGAATTGCCGTGTCGAGGCGGCGGTCGGAGCGATCAAGGATGGTGCGCCTGTCGAGAACGGCGCCGCGCGCATCCTGTCGGAGGTCGATCAGATTGTGCGCCGAGCGCTCGATGCGGAACCCTCGCGCGCGTTTGTGCAAGCCGAGATGTACGGTCAGGCGTGGCCGATGGTGCTGAACCAAGCCTGGCCCAAGCCTCGCAACCTCGGCCCACTCGGTGGGCAGCACCTCGGCATGAAGGTCGCATCCGAGATGAGAGGATTGGCGGTCTCCCGCGAGCTCCTCTACGAGCCAGGCCGAGGAATTCTCGGCGGCGCCGGGAAATGGGCCGAACCCCGTGAGAAGGACGCGCGGGCGAGCCATGGTTTCCGGCTTAACCCGGCTCCACCACAGAAGGGAAGCGCAATTTCTCGGTCCGCGCGCTTAGCCGTCGCCGATGCTGGCGAGGCGCCCAAGCTTCTCCGCCGCCGCCGTCGGCGTTATCTCGCCACTGCGTACCTTCTTTTCCATCTCGGCCCAGCGGCGGCCGACTTCCTTGCCGCCCTTGAAGGCTGCGAGCAACCTTTGCTCGAAGATCTCGCGCATCCACGCTACCGCCTGCTCGGCGCGGCGCGCAACTAGTCCACCGGATTTCTCAAGCGCGGTATGCCGCTCCTCGACCTTGGTCCACAACGCGTCAAGCCCGGTATTATCTCTCGCAGAGACGGTTAGCACTTCCGGCGACCAGTTGGGATTACCGGCGGCAAGGATGTGCAGCGCGATGCGGTACTCCATTGCGGCGCGATTGGCCCGCTCGACCTGATCGCTGTCAGCCTTGTTGACGGCAATGACGTCGGCAAGCTCGAGCAGCCCACGCTTTATGCCTTGCAGCTCGTCGCCGGCTCCAGGAATTCCTACCACCACGAACACGTCGACCATGTTGGAGACGGCGGTCTCCGATTGGCCGACGCCGACGGTCTCCACCAGAACCGCGTCGTAGCCGGCCGCCTCGACCAGGGCGATGGTCTCGCGTGTCGTCTTGGTGACGCCGCCGAGGCTGTCGCCGGCAGGTGAGGGGCGGATGAAAGCGCCTTGCTCTGAGGCGAGACGCCCCATGCGCGTCTTGTCACCGAGGATGGACCCGCCGCTCCGGGTCGAGGTGGGGTCGACGGCGAGAACGGCGACCTTCTTGCCCATGGCCACGAGGTTGAGCCCGAGCTGATCAATCAGCGTGGATTTGCCGGCTCCTGGCACGCCGCTGATGCCGACGCGAATGGCTTTTCCGGTGCGGGGCAGGAGGAGCTCAAGCAGGCGTTGGGCGCGGACCTGGTCCTCCGGCTTGGCGCTTTCGATCAGGGTGATGGCGCGGGCGAGCGCCACGCGGTCTCCGCCGACGATCGCCTTGGCGGTGTCGTCCAGGTGGCTGCGGGAGGCGTGCTTCGCGCTCATGGCATGCGGCGATAGGGGGAAACCGGGAGAAGCGCAAGATGGATGTGCATGAGTTGAGTGTTATGTGTTACGTACTATATACGTTCGCGGGTTGGAAATGTGATCCGCAAGTTCGCTGATCGAGACACGGAACGAACGAACCACCGCGAGAGTGTGAGCCGCTTCCGCGCATTCGAGCGGAAAGCATTACGAAGCTCAGTATGGTTGATGCAGCGGTGAACTTGACGGACTTGCGATCACCGCCAGGCAACCGACTGGAAAAGCTGAAAGGTGATCGAGAAGGTTCCGGCCTGAATTGGCGTCTGGCGGCTATTCCGCGACCTGCTGCGACTTGGAGTCGGTCTTGGTGCCAAGCTTCTGCAAGAGGTCGATTGCCGCCTTGGCGATGGGAGTGCCTGGTCCGAAGATGGCCTTGGCGCCCGCTTCATAAAGCTGCGCGTAGTCCTGGGGCGGGATGACGCCGCCGACCACCACCATGATGTCGC
>DATFVP010000262.1:0-3254 GCA_035260285.1 Methyloceanibacter sp. | reverse complement strand
GCGCTCGATCTCGCGCGTCACGGCGAGCGCCGTGAACATCATCATGGTCATGGTAAGTACGACGCCGAGCAGGCCGGGCACGATGTTGTATTGGGTGATGCCTTCCGGGTTGTAGCGGCGCTGCAAAACCAGCTCGAAGGGTTGAGATGTGTCCGTAACCGAGGCGTCAGGCCCGCGCAGCTCTCGCCGCAAGGCCGTGTCGATCACACCCTGAGCTGCGGAGATGGCCGTGCCGGTCGCCACCGGGTCGGTGGCGTCGGCGATGACCAGCACTGACGGCTTATCGCCACGCCGCACGTCGCGATCGAAGCTCGCCGGAATCTCGATGGCGAATTGCACCGTGCCGGTCCTGACCAGCTGGTCGAGCTCTTCAGCCGAGCGCACTTGGCGCTTGAAGTCGAAATAGTCGGTGTTCCTCATGGCGCTGAGCACGGCGCGGGTGAGCGGCCCGTCGTCGCGCACGAGCACGGCCGTCGGCAGATCCTTGGGATCGGTGTTGATGGCGAAGCCGAACAACGTGAGCTGCAAGATCGGCACGAACAGCATGGTGGCGAAGGTCATGCGGTCGCGCCGCATCTGCACGAATTCCTTGACGATCATCGCCCACATGCGGCCGATGACGCCAGGATCGCGCCGCCCGGCGGCGCCGTTATAGGCTTCGGCGGTGCTCACGCGTAGTTGTCCTTGGATCTGTCCATCAACATGACGAACACGTCTTCGAGGGAGGGCTCTCCGCGCTTCCAGCGATGCGCACCGTCGGCCTTCTTGGCCTCGGCGATGGCCTTGTCGAGTGCACGCTTGTCGCGCCCACTCACATGCAGCTCGGTACCGAACGGCGCCACCATGTCGACGCCGTCAACCATCTGCAGCTGCAAAACGAGCCGGTGCAAATCGGCGCCGGACACGATCCAGGTTGAGAGGCCCGATTGCGCGATCACCTCAGCGGCGGTGCCGCGTGCGAGCAGCTCGCCAAAGGAGATATAGGCGATCTCGTGACAGCGCTCGGCCTCGTCCATGTAATGGGTGGAGACGAGCACGGTGACGCCCTCGGCGGCGAGCCGGTGAATCTCTTCCCAGAATTCGCGCCGCGCCTTGGGGTCGACGCCAGCCGTAGGCTCGTCGAGCAAGAGCAGTTTCGGCGAAGGCAGGATGCAGGCGCCAAGAGCAAGACGTTGCTTCCAGCCCCCCGACAATTGCCCGGCGAGTTGCTCGGTGCGGCCGTCGAGCCCGAGCCGGTGGATGGCCTCGTTGGCAGCACCTCTTGGGTTCGGAACGCCATAGACGCGCGCCACGAACTCGAGGTTCTCGCGGATGGAAAGGTCCTCATACAGGCTAAAGCGCTGGGTCATGTAGCCGACCTCGCGCTTGATCTCGTCCTGCTGTGTCAGGATGTCGTAGCCGAGACAGGTGCCGTGGCCTGAGTCCGGCGTCAGCAGCCCGCACAACATGCGGATGGTGGTGGTCTTGCCGCTGCCGTTCGGTCCGAGGAAGCCGTAGATCTCGCCCTTCGGCACCTTGAGGGAAAGATGGTTGACCACGGTCCGGCCTGAGAAGGACTTAGTCAGCCCCTCGGCGTCGATGACGATCTCCTTGGCGTCGGTCATCGCTGCACCAGTTGCGCATGCGGCCCAAGGCTCACGCTCACCGGCTGGCCGGCGGTGAGCTTCGCCGCTTCGCCTAAGGGCCTCGCCTCGACCAGGAATACGAGCTTCTGCCGCTGCTCCTGGGAGAAGATCACCGGCGGGGTGAACTCAGCCTCGCGCGCGATAAAGGTGATCGTGGCGGTGAGCTCGCCCTGACAGCCGTCGCAACTGACCTTGACGGTCTGACCGGTGTGCAAGCTCGCCCGCACCGGCTCGGCCACGAAGAATCGCACCTTGAGGTTGCCCGGCGGCAGAAGCGCGATCACCGCCTGGCCCTCCTTCACCACCTCCCCTGGCCTGAAATAAACCTCTTCGACCGTGCCGGTTGCGGGCGCGAACACCTTGCGCTTGGCGAGCGCCTTTTCGGCCTGCTCCAAATAATGCCGCGCGTTCTCGACCGAGGCTGCCGCGGCATCGATCAGATCAGAGCGGTTCGGCAGCTTGGCTGCGGTGATGCGACGCTCGGCTTCGGCGACGGCGGCCTGGTTACGGTCATGCTGGGCGATCACATCGTCGAGCTGGGCCTTCGATACCCAATTCTTGTCGAACAGCTTCTTCGTGCGGTCGAGGTTGAGATTCGATTGCACCAGCATGGCTTTGGCTTGTGCGAGCGATGCTTCGAGCACATCGATCTCGCTCGGGCGCTGCATCTGCTGTCTCGCGTCTGCAAGCCGCGCTTCGGCCTCGGCGACGCGCGCCTTGGCTGCTGCCACCTCGGCGATCTGCTCGGTGCTTTCCAGGGTGAAGACCGGGGCGTCCCTCTCGACGCTGTCGCCCTCCTCCACCGATAGCGTCTCGATGCGGCCGCCTTGCTCGGAACCGACCAGGACCAGGTCCGCTTCCATGTAGCCCGGAAAGATCGTCTCGCGGTTGGCCGGGAAGGTCGTCAGCAGCAAGGCGACGACGCCGGCGATCACGACAAAGACAAGGAAGGCGATGAGACGCTTCATCGGCCGTTACCTTCATCACTTTGGCGAGGAGGTGCTTTGACGGCCTCGATGAGCAGATCGATATTGGTGGCAAGCAGCTTGTTGGTGTCGAGGTGGTAGTGGCGCTCGAACAGTGCGCGCCAAAGGATCGCCATCAGCACCGGCGCCACGAGCAGCTGCGGATAGTCGCGCAAAGGTGTCGGCTTGAACTCGCCGCGCTCGATGCCGCGATCGATGAGGCGCCGCATCGTCTCGATCCCGCGCGAGATGACGTTCTCGTAGTAGAACTGGGTGAGCTCTGGGTGCTTGTACCCTTCCGAGATCAAGAGCCGCACAATGAAAGCGCGGCGCGAGCCGGGAAGCTCCTGGATGAAGGACAGGAACGGGCCTTTGAGGAATTCCTCGGTGGAGAGCTCGGTTGTCTCCATGCGCTCGCGCAGCACCTCGAAATGCGAGGTGATGACGCTGCGGATCACCGCCTTGAACAGCTCGACCTTGGTCTTGAAGTAGAGATAGGGGAGGCCCTTGCTCACCTTGGCGCGGGCTGCGACGTCCTCGAGCCTTGTCTCGGCAAAGCCCTTCTCGGCGAATTCCTCGAAGGCCGCGGCAACGATCTCTTGCGGGCGAACCTCCTTATCGCGCCGCCTCTTTGCCTTGGCCTGCTTCCGCTCGGCGGATCTGG
>DATFVP010000261.1:0-6925 GCA_035260285.1 Methyloceanibacter sp. | reverse complement strand
CTGCTACATGTTCTCCGGTCCCACCGGCGTCGGCAAGACCGAGGTGGCGCGCCAGCTTGCGCTGCTGCTGGGCGTCGAGTTGCTCCGCTTCGACATGAGCGAGTACATGGAGCGCCACACCGTGTCGCGGCTGATTGGCGCACCGCCCGGCTATGTGGGTTTCGACCAGGGCGGCCTGCTGACCGACGGCATCGACCAGCATCCGCATTCAGTACTGCTGCTCGACGAGATCGAGAAGGCGCATCCGGATCTGTTCAATATCCTTTTGCAGATCATGGATCACGGCAAGCTCACCGATCACAATGGCAAGAAGGTCGACTTCCAGAACGTCATCCTGATCATGACCACCAATGCCGGTGCCTCGGACCTCGCCAAGGCGGCGATCGGCTTCAACCGGTCGAAGCGCGAAGGCGACGACGAGGAGGCGATCAGCAGGCTGTTCAGCCCAGAGTTCAGGAATCGCCTCGACGCGATCATCCCGTTCGCCAACCTCACGCCCGAGATCATCGCCAAGGTGGTGGAGAAGTTCGTGTTCCAGCTCGAGGCGCAGCTCGGCGACCGCAACATTACCATCGAGCTCACGCCGGAGGCCAACGCTTGGCTCGCCGAGCGCGGCTATGACGACAAGTTCGGCGCGCGGCCCTTGGCGCGCGTCATTCAGGAACACATCAAGAAGCCGCTCGCCGAGGAGATCCTGTTCGGGGCGCTGAAGGACGGCGGTATCGTGCGCGTGCTGGTCAACGAGAAGAATGGCCAGAAGGTTCTCGGCTTCGAATTCATCAAGGCCGATGCGCCGATCAGGCCGCGCGGGCCTGATGAGCTCGAGGACGAGGATCTTGATCCCGACGACGGCGCCCCGGAGGGCGGAGGCGGCGGTGTGAAGTCTGCCCCGAAGCTGAAAGCGAAGCGCACCCCGCGGCGGCCTGGACCACGCCGGCCTGGGACGCGGCGCGGCTTGAGTTCAAGCCCGGTGCCGAAAGTTCCGCTCGGCTCGCGCTAGGTTGCCAACCCGATACCAACTTCGACGGGCCTGGCCTTGTGCCGGGCATCCACGAACAGATCCCGCAACAAGCGAAGACGTGGATGGCCGGTGGGTGCAGGTTGACTAAGCCTTTTGAAGCTTCTTCTTGATCTTCTCCGCGGTGGCGGTGAGTTGCGCTTGATCTGCCATGATGCCGGCGTGAGGCTTCAGCTCAGTGCCCTCTTTACGCGGTATGATGTGGACGTGGAGGTGGAAAACGGTCTGGCCGGCGGCCGCGCCGTTGAATTGCGCGATCAGCACACCGTCGGCGCCCACGGCCTCTTGGATCCGGGGGCTAAGCTTCTGCACCACGGCCATGAGCTTCGCCAGCGCTTGCGGCGACACGTCGAACAGGTCGGTCGCCTTCTCCTTGGTGACCACCAGCACGTGGCCTTCCGAGCGCGGCATGATGTCGAGAAAGGCGAGCGTGTCGTCGTCCTCATAGATCTTGTGGGACGGAAGCTCGCCGCGCAGCACCTTGGCGAAGACGTTGTTGGGATCGTAGGTCATTGACGCGCCTCTCGAGGACCCTTTCGCGAGTCATTTCGAGTCGTTGGGGCGCCAAGGTCAACCAGAATGTTGCGGCTCCCGAAGAGCGGCGGGGCGCGCTTCTGCCCTATGGGGAGAGGTTTGGGGTGAGGGGGGACGAGAGTCGCCATGCCGAAATCCCCTCACCCGCTTCGAAGCCAAAAGGGGCTTCGAAGCGACCTCCCCCCGCAGGAGAGAGGTGAAGGCTCATTCAGTTCGGCGATAGGGCGACTCTTCGCCGAGGAGGGCAATTTCGTGGGCGACCGCCAAGCGCTCGCGCTTGAGATAGTCGGCGACGGCACGGCGAAGCCCCGGATCCCTGATCCAATGCGCGCTATAGGTCTGGACGGGCAGGTAGCCGCGGGCGAGCTTGTGCGCGCCTTGGGCCCCGGCTTCGACGCGCGCCAGCTTGTGCTCTATGGCAAAGCCGATGGCCTGGTAGTAGCAGACCTCGAAATGCAAACACGGGTGCTCCTCGATCGCCCCCCAATAGCGGCCATAAAGCGCATCGGCCCCGATGAAATTCAGAGCCCCGGCGATGGCGCGGCCGTTGCGCTTGGCAAGCACCAGCAGGATCTCATCACGCATCGTTTCGCCGATCAGGCTGAAGAACGTCCGCGTGAGATAGGGCGAGCCCCACTTGCGCGAGCCGGTATCCATGTAGAAGGCGAAGAAGGCGTCCCAATGGGCCTCGGTGAGATCGGAGCCCGTGACCCACTCGATCTCGATCCCGTCTTCGAGCGCCCGCTTGCGCTCGCCGCGAATAGTCTTCCGCTTGCGTGAGGCGAGGGCGGCCAAGAAATCCTCAAAACTCTCGTAGCCCTCGTTCTGCCAGTGGAATTGCTGGTCGTTGCGCTGAAGGAAGCCGAGGGAGACCGCAAGCTCGCATTCCTCGTTGGTTGGGAAGGTGACGTGCAGCGAGGAGGCATCGAGCCGCTCGGCCAGCGTCGCGGCGGCCTGCAGCAGCCGCGCCTGGCGCTCGGTCCGGTCTGGGCCATCGCGCACGAGCAGCCGCGGGCCCGTGACCGGCGTGAAGGGCACGGCGGCCTGCAGCTTCGGATAGTAGCTGCCGCCGGCGCGCTCATAGGCGTCGGCCCAGGCGTGATCGAAAACATATTCGCCGTAGGAATGTGATTTCAGATAGCAGGGCATGCAGGCGGAGACGTATCCTGCGGCGCCCTCCAAAACGAGATGCTGAGGTAGCCATCCGGTCGCGCGCGTCGCCGATCCGCTCTCCTCCGACGCGAGCAAAAAAGCATGGCTGATGAACGGGTTGTCGGGGCGCGCCGCGTTGCCGCGCGAATCGGCGCTCCGCGCGCAAGCGTCCCACTGCGAAGCCGGTACCGCGGCGATGCGCTGGACCACGCGCACGACGACGGCGCCGTCTTCGGCTCCTTGCTGGCGCTGTTCTATATCGCCCATGGGCTAGGGTTCAATCTCTTCGAAGATCATGGCGTCAGCGAAAAGCTGTGCGTTGGCCTTGTCAGCCTCACTGCGCACCGTCCAGGTGAGCAGCGGCAGGCGGAAGACGTCGTGCGCGATCCCGGGCGCGAGGGCAGGGAGCGCCCTGATATCGTAGGCGATGAAGTGGGGCCGTGCGAAGGTCGCGGTCAAAAGATGCCGCATGGCGAAGCGCTGCCAGGCCGATAGATGAGGCCAATAATGCTTGTCCTCGAAGCGCTCTGAGATCAGTCCGCGCGACAGGGAGGGCGCCACGCGGCGGAATGCCGCGACGCACTCGGGGTCGAACGACATGACGGCGACGTGGCCGTTATAGCGCCCCAGCGCGTCGGCGATGCTTTGCTCATAGCCATGATCGCCGCCCCAGGTGCTCTTCACTTCGATGAGGAGGGGGACGCGCCCCTTAACAAGTTTGAGCAACCGATCGAGCGACAGGATGCAGTCGCTGCTGTTGTGCAATGGGATCCGGCACAGGTCAGCGGCTTCGCGCGCGGCAACCGGGCCGGTCTCCACCGTTAGTCGGTCGAGCGTCCGGTCATGAAACACGATCGGTGCGCTGCGCGCTGCGCATTGCAGATCGACCTCCACGGCGAAGCCCTTGGCGATCGCGGCTTCGACCGCTGAAGCGCTGTTCTCGACGATGCCGTAAGCCGCATCATGCAGGCCGCGATGGGCGATCGGCCGTTTCAACCAATCGAGCGCATCCCGGGTCATGGGCCAGCGCCGGCGGCTGCCGCTAATCCACCGCGAAGATGGCGTCGATTTCGACCGCCGCGCCAAGCGGCAGGCTCGCGCAGCCGACGGCAATCCGGGTGTGCCGCCCCTTCTGGCCGAGCACTTTGACGATCAGCTCTGAGGCGCCGTTGATCACTTTGGGGTGATCTGTAAAGCCAGGCGCCGAGCTGACAAAGCCGTTAAGCCGCAGGCACTGCACGATACGGTCGAGATCGCCGAGCGCCGCCTTGGCCTGGGCGAGAATATTGAGGGCGCAGAGCCGCGCCGCCTCCTGGCCCTGGGCGATATCGAGACCGGCGCCTAGCGTGCCGGTGACCGCACGCTTTCCGTCCTTGAGCGGTAATTGACCGGCCACGAAGAGCTGGCCGTTGAGGTGCAGAAACGAGACATAGTCCGCGACGGGGAGGGCGACCTCGGGAAGTACGAGGTCCAGCGCCTTCAACCTTGCTTCGATCTCTCCGGCCATTCCGCCTCCAATCTGAGGTTGCGCGCACTTTGGGCGCATTTGCACCGCGAACATCGGGCAAAACCCGACCCTCCGCAAGCGGAGCGCTGGACCCTTGTCCCGGGCGTCCGTTGGTGCCAAGAATCGCTGGCCCACGCGAGAGTTCGCGGATCGGCTGATCAGGCGAGGAGCGGCATGGTGTCTGTGGCTTTGCGAGCGATGCTCACGGTTGCGTCGGCGGCGGTGCTGGCTGGCGGCTTGGTGCGGCCGGCGGAAGCCTTTGCGGGCAAGGAACCGATCAAGCTCACGCCCCACCGTGCCGTCTATGAGGTGACGCTCGACGACGCCCGCTCAGCCTCAGGCATCACCGGAATCGACGGGCGTATGGTGTTCGAGTTCACTGGCTCGGAATGCGACGGCTACACGCTCAATATGCGCATGGTCACGCAGATGACCGATTCACAGGGGCAAACCAACCTAACCGATCTCCGGTCGTCTACCTGGGAGCAGGGCGACGGGCAGAAGTTCCGCTTTCAATCGGCGCAATATCTCAACGACAAGCTCGGCGACGTCACCATGGGGCGGGCGACGCGCAACCCTGACGCTGCGGTCCAGGTCAAGCTCAGCCAGCCGAGCCATGCCGAGCTCAACCTCTCCGGCAAAGTGTTGTTTCCCACCCAGCACAGCCTCGCTTTGATGAACGCGGCGCTGGATGGACAGGGTCTGCTGCAAGCCCAGATCTATGACGGCTCAGAGAAGGGCCAGAAGGTCTATGAGACTACGGCATTTATCGGCAAAGCGGTGGCGCCCGGAACCGAGGACAAGCTCGAAGCCCCGGCCAAGGAGAAGGGGCTTGCCGGCCTCGTCTCATGGCCGGTGTCGATCGGCTATTTCGAGTCAAAAGCCGGGGACCTGACGCCGAGCTATCAGATCGATTTTCGACTTTACGCCAATGGCGTGAGCCGCGAGCTCCTGATCGATTACGGCGACTTTTCCGTGCATGGCAGGCTCACGTCTCTCGAATATTTGAAGGCCGCCGAGTGTCGGGACCCGACGGCCGCTCGATAGAGGGCTCCACGTCGGAAAATCGCCAATTCCCGCGATATTTGCGGGTTTTTTTGCGCTGAAATCTGACCCCTAACGATGGGGAGCGCGACTGATGTTGTGGAATGATGGGTCAGCTCTCAGCACCATGGCGCAGCGGGGCAAGATCGCCCATCATGGACCGACCGAATCGCCTGAGCCGCAGCCGATGGCTAAAACCGTTCTGATCGTCGAGGACAACGAGCTGAACATGAAGCTCTTTCATGATCTGCTCGACGCGCACGGCTATAGGACCCTGCAGACAAGGAACGGCATGGAGGCGCTTTCTCTGGCCCGCGAGCACAGGCCCGACCTCATCCTCATGGATATTCAGTTGCCTGAGGTCTCGGGGCTCGAAGTGACCAAGTGGCTGAAGGAGGACGATCAGCTGAGGAAGATTCCGGTGGTGGCGGTGACCGCCTTCGCCATGAAGGGGGACGAAGAACGCATCCGCGAAGGGGGCTGCGAGGCCTACATATCGAAGCCGATCTCGGTGTCGATGTTTCTCGCTACGGTACGGCAGTTCATCGGCGAAGCCCGGTAGTGTTACCATGACCGCACGCGTCCTCGTGGTCGACGACGTCGACGCCAATGTCAAATTTGCTCGAGGCGCGCCTGACCGCCGATTATTTCGAGGTGCGCACCGCGAGGAGCGGGCGGGAGGCGCTTGAAATCTGCGCCAATGAACGCGCCCACATGGTGCGGCTCGACGTGATGATGCCCGGCATGGATGGTTTCGATGTCTGCCGCAGGCTCAAGGCCGAGACGCGTACCCGGCACATTCCGGTGATCATGGTGACGGCGCTCGTGATGCCGGACTGCGACTTGGCAAAAGCCTATCAGGTCGGCGAGCGCCTCCGCCAATGCATCGAGGCGGCTCCTTTCGACGTCGGAGGGAAGGTCGGCCTGCTGCAGGTCAGGGCGAGCGTCGGGGTCGCTGCGCTCGAATTTGACGACGACGCGCCTGAGCACATGCTGAAACCGGCGGATCAGGCGCTCTATTGCGCGAAGCGCGATGGCCGCAACCGGGTTGTGGCCGATGCACGAGGCCTTGGGCCAAGGCAATCCGCCGAATCACCCACAGATTTTCGTAGCTAGCCTCGGTTTTTCGACTTGACGTTGCGCTTGAAGTCTTCTGGTTAAGGCGTTAGACTGGCTGCGTTTTCACCAGATTAGCCACGCAATAGAGTTTGATTTTTTCGATTTGTCGGCTAGTTTGTATTTGACTTGACACCGGTGAGAATTGAGGCCGGAGGTAAAGTATGGGGTGAGGGGAAATGCGCGTGTGGGGCTCGTGCGCGCGCATCTCGACATCATCAATGAGATAACCCTACGGAATGCTCAGGTCCGCCGCATCTCCTGGGTCCGTGGGGTTCGGCCGGCCGGAGCGCGGTTTGAGTGGCCTCCTCGTTAGCGCCGCGTTTCGGCCGGCTACCTAATTCAAGGATCAGGTCGCCGGGCCTTTCAATTCACGACGCAGCTTTCCGCTGCCCATCATGGCGATGGGCGCCTCCGCCTGCTAGGGCTCTCGCCCTCTACTTGATTTTGCTTTCCTTGAAGTCGACGTGCTTGCGGGCAACCGGATCGTACTTCTTGAACACGAGCTTCTCGGTCTGGTTCCGCGGGTTCTTCTTCGTGACGTAATAATAGCC
>DATFVP010000260.1:0-11086 GCA_035260285.1 Methyloceanibacter sp. | reverse complement strand
TGGGGCCGATCGGGCTCGGAGCGCCAGCCTCGAAGGCGTGGCACGCCTTGCAGATCGCCGCAGTTGCCTCACCCTTGGCCGCGTCAGCCTTGGCGAGCAATGCCGGAAGGTCGCTTACGGCAGCCGCCGCCGGTTTCTCGGTGGCCTTCTCGCCTTGCTTGGTGGCAACCTCAAAACCCGGCTTCTCAGGCTCGTGCTCCTCAAAGGCGATATTGATGAGCGTTTTTGTGCCGAAAATGAGCAGGAGAGCGCCGAGCACGGCCATGGCGATCTGGTTCAGGCGGTAATGCTTCATGGTCGACCTTCCCCCCGGACGCAGAGGCTACTTTTCGAAGTTCTTGCTACGGAAATTGAGAATATTCAGCGTAGGCGGCTTTGTAGCTGAGGCATTCAGCCCTGCCAAGATGTCGTGAGACCACAATCGCCGGGTTATCTGACCCAAATGGTCCCAAATCTCGTTGTCATCCCGGCAACGCTAAAGGCGACGAGGCTGGCGGACAAGCCTCTCGCTGACATCGAATGGGTCACGTTGGCAGCTTCGCGAATGTTGCGGCGCTATGCGGCTTGCTTCATCGAGGGCAGCGCCTCGGCAAAGAAACCGAGGCTGCCACTGAAATCATACGTATACAGAGGATACGTGTTCGTGCTCGCCGTCAGCTTGAACATCTTTAGAAAGACGCACTTGTATACCCCATATTGGCCGTCAGGCGGGCACTCAACCCGCAACTAAGCTCCCGAGAAGCTAGTAGATTTACTAGTTGTTTCTGTGCCCAACGTTTCGGGGGACCAATTTTATCTGCGGCGCTCTATCGAGTGGATTCCGGCCTGCCGCGGCGGAGGCTGCCCCCTAAAGGATGAGAGTGTTGGAGAATGTTCGGGGCTGTTGCAGCTATCGCACTACATTAGATGCGATCGAGAACTGGACTTTAGCGCCGAGGTTGATATCGACACACGCGACGTGGTTGTTCGCAAAAGCTTCCGCCCTAAGGGAGCAAGCTAGACCTGACCCAACTTACCCTCGACAAGCGGTAATGACTCTCATTTGCCGGTCGAATGGTGGAATGACGCGATATGTCCACTCTGATCGTCATTCCGGCAAGGCTGAAGGCGACAAGGCTGCCGGACAAGCCTCTCGCTGACATCGCCGGCGAGCCTATGATCGCCCATGTCTGGCGCCGCGCTGTCGAGGCCAAATGCGGGCCGGTGATCGTGGTCGCCGATGATGAGGCAATCTGCGAGGCGGTGCGGCTCGTCGGTGGCGAAGCGCTGATGACGCGGCCCGATCATCAGAGCGGCTCTGATCGCATCTTCGAGGCCGTCTCTAGGATCGATCCTGAAGGCGAGATCGAGACCATCGTCAATCTGCAGGGTGATTTGCCGACGCTCGATCCGCGGCTCGTCCGCGCCTGCCTAGGCGCGCTCGACGACAGCGCGGCAGATATCGGCACCATCGCCGCGACGATCACACGGGTTGAGGAGCGCACCGACCCCAACGTGGTGAAGGTCGTTGGCTCGCCGCTAGGTTTACGGGTCTTGCGTGCGCTTTACTTCACGAGGGCCGCCGCGCCCTACGGCGACGGGCCGCTCTATCATCACATCGGCATCTATGCTTATCGGCGCGCGGCGCTCGCCCGCTTCGTGTCCTTGCCGCCATCTCCGCTCGAGACCCGCGAGAAGCTCGAGCAGCTTCGCGCGCTTGAAGCCGGGATGCGCATCCACGTCGCCCTCGTTGACACCGTACCGCTCGGTGTCGATACTCCCCCCGACCTCGCCAGGGCGCGTCAGCTCCTCGCCAAACAGGCTTCTGCGTCCTAACTCTTTTTAGCTCTCTCCCGACGAACCCATGGCCACATCGCGTTCGCAGAAAATCGCCTATCAGGGCGAGCCTGGCGCCAACTCGCACCTTGCCTGCCGCGACGCCTATCCGAAGATGGAGCCGCTTGCCTGCCCCACCTTCGAGGACGCACTTGTCGCGGTGAAAGGTGGCGATGCACGGCTCGCCATGATCCCGATCGAGAACTCGGTCGCAGGCCGGGTCGCCGACATCCATCATCTTTTGCCTCAGTCTGGGCTGTTTATCGTCGGCGAACATTTTGAGCGCATCCGCCATCAGCTGCTCACTTTGCCAGGGGTCAGGCTCGGCAATCTCAAGACCGTGCACAGCCACACCATGGCGCTCGGCCAATGCCGCAGCGCGATCCGCGTGCTGAAGCTCACCCCGGTGGCCGAGGCCGACACGGCGGGTGCTGCACGGCACTTGCGCGACTCGCAGGACCGCACGCGCGCCGTGATTGCCTCGGCGCTCGCGGCCGAGGTCTACGGACTGAAAATTGCCAAGGCCGGCATCGAGGATGCCGAGCACAACACCACGCGCTTCGTAGTGCTCGCGTCGAAACCTGACCACGCCAAGGCCAAGGACGGCCCCATCATCACCACTTTCGTGTTCCGCGTGCGCAACGTTCCTGCCGCGCTCTACAAGGCGCTCGGCGGCTTCGCCACCAACGGCGTCAACATGACGAAGCTTGAATCCTATCAGCTCGAGGGCTCGTTCAACGCCACCATGTTCTATGCTGACATCGAGGGCCACCCTAACGAGCGGCCGGTCAAGCTTGCCATGGAGGAGCTTCACTTCTTCACGAGCGAGGTACGCGTTCTCGGCACCTACAAGGCGAGCCCGTTCCGCGCCGAGCTGAAGGCAGGCTGAGACGTCGAGGGGGGACAATGATCGCTTTGCTCATCGCAGCTTTGATGGTCGTTCTTCCCTTGCTGCACTTGGCGTTCAGCAAGGTGCCGAGAACACCGCAGCGTGTCGTCCACATCCTCTTGCT
Organism: Methyloceanibacter sp.; assembly: GCA_035260285.1. Taxonomy (GTDB): domain Bacteria; phylum Pseudomonadota; class Alphaproteobacteria; order Rhizobiales; family Methyloligellaceae; genus Methyloceanibacter. Next base: position 8,258 of record DATFVP010000260.1, on the reverse strand, counting down.
CTACGCGCTGGTATTGGGTGTCGGCGTCATCGGCTTGCCGATGGGTTTCATTCCCCATGTCTTCTTTCCCGATCAGGCGGCGGAGCTCATTGGCTGGGCGCCGAGCCCATTTCAGCTCGAAGTGGGATTCCATGACGGTGCCTGGGGTATTCTCGGCTTCCTCTGCATCTGGATCGGCGGTCTGTTCTGGCTCGCGACCGGGCTCGGCTGGTCGTTGTTCATGCTCGGAGCCACTTACGGTCACATCCGCGAGACCGTGATCAGAGGGGACTATGCTCCCTACAACTTCTTCACGATGTTCTCGGACGGATTCATCGGCATCTGGATCCTCGTGCTTCTCTACCTCTATTGGCGTCAGGGAGGCTTCCGGAAATAGGAGGACAAGGCGCTCCTCATCGGGTTGCCACAGGCGCCGCTATCCCCGATATACTCATCCGGGAGGTTGGCGGCAGGCGCGTTCCTCGCCAACCGGGTCAGGTCCGGAAGGAAGCAGCCCTAACGAGATTGACGCGGGTTGTTTGTCCAGCCTCCCACCTGCGCGCCCCGTAGGCGCCCGTGCGTAACGGCCTTGAGCCTGCCTTGCTGCTGGCCGAGTGTCCGACTTCCGCGTGAAAGTCCAATCGTCCATGGCTGAAGACAAAGACCAGCAAGAGAGCGCGCCGAAGCAGTCCGGGAAGAAGCCGGCGAAAGCCGAGGCAACGCTCGCGCCCGCTTCCGTCGGTCAGAGCCACGCTGCGCTCGCCCGCAAATACCGCCCGAGGCTGTTCTCCGAGCTGATCGGACAGGACGCCATGGTGCAGACGCTGCGCAATGCGTTTGCCAGCGGCCGCATCGCGCAAGCCTATATGCTCACCGGCGTGCGCGGCGTGGGCAAGACCACGACCGCTCGTCTGATCGCCAGGGCGCTGAACTACGTGCCGCGAGGCGGCAAAGGCGCGCCAACCCTCGACATGACCGAGGAGGGCGAGCATTGCCGCGCCATTCTCGAGAGCCGGCATCTCGACGTGGTCGAAATGGACGCGGCCTCTCATACCGGCATCGACGACGTCCGCGACCTGATCGACAGCGCCCACTACAAGCCGAATACCGCGCGCTACAAGGTCTACATCATCGACGAGGTGCACATGCTGTCGAAGCAGGCCTTCAACGGTCTGCTCAAGACTCTGGAAGAGCCGCCCGAGCATGTGAAGTTCATATTCGCCACCACTGAAGCACGCAAAGTTCCGGTCACTGTCCTGTCGCGCTGTCAGCGCTTTGACCTCAAGCGCATCGAGGTCGAGCAGCTCGCCCGGCATCTTGCCGGCATCGTAGCGCAGGAAAATGCCTCGGCCGATTTCGCGTCTTTGATGCTGATCGCACGCGCCGCCGAAGGCTCGGTGCGCGATGCGCTTTCGATCCTCGACCGCGCCATCGCCTTCGGCTCTGGCAAGGTCGAGGCTGAGGCCGTGCGTGGGCTGCTCGGGCTTGCCGATCGCGGCCGCATCTTCGATCTGCTTGAGACCGTTCTTGCCGGCGATGCCGGAAAGGCTCTCGATAAGCTCTCGGCGCTCACCAATGACGGCGCCGAGCCGGCGCAGGCGATCACCGATCTCGCCGACGCGGTCCATGCGGTGACCCTGGTCAAGGCGGCCGGCACGTCAGACCCAGCGGCGAGCGAGGCCGAGCGGACAAGCGCCGCCGATCTCGCCAAGCGGCTCTCCATGCCGGTGCTCGCCCGCGCCTGGCAGATGCTGCTGAAAGGCCATGAGGAGGTGAAAGCCTCAGCCAGGCCGCATGCCGCCGCCGACATGGTTCTGGTGCGGCTTGCCTACGCCGCCGATCTGCCGACGCCCGGCGATCTAATGCGCCGCCTCGGCGACGGCAGCGGGGAAGCGGAAGGTGCGCCGCGCGCGATGCCCGACAAGAAAACCCCGCGCGAGCCTGCTCCTGCCATGCGGCAGGAGGCGCCTGCGCCGGAAGCATCGCCGGTTGACGAGACCGAAGACCCGGCCCCCCCGCTTCAGCCGTCGCTCGCCACCCCCAAGAGCTTCGAGGAGGTGGTGGCGCTTGCCGAGGAGAAGCGCGATTTGAAGCTTAAACATGCGCTCTCCGAGCAGGTGCGCCTTGTGCGCTTTCGTCCGGGGCATCTTGAGGTCAACCCCCTTCCCAACGCGCCGAAGGAGCTTGGCCAAGAACTGATGCGCAAGCTGAAAGCCTGGACCGGTCGGGTGTGGATCGTGGCCTTGAGCGGAGAGGAAGGTGCCGCACCCTTAGGGGTTCAGCGCCGCGAGCGCGAGGCCAGCGAGATCGAGCGCATTCGCGATCACCCCGACGTCAAGCAAGTGCTGCAACATTTTCCGGGCGCGCGCATCGCCGCAGTGCGGGCGACCGCGAGCGAGGAGCCGCCGGCCGAGATCGACGAGGGGGTCGAGGCTGAGTTCAAGGAGGACGGGACCGACCCATGAAGAATTTTGCCGGCATGATGAAGCAGGCCCAGGAGCTGCAGACCCGCATGGCCGAGATGCAGGCTGAGATGGAGCGTGTCCGCGTCGAGGGACAGTCCGGCGGGGGCCTCGTGGTGCTGACGCTGAACGGCAAGGGCGAGTTGGTCGGGGTGAAGATCGACGCCTCTCTGGCGAAGCCCGAGGAGGTCGAGATCCTGGAGGACCTCATTGTCGCCGCTCATACCGACGCCAAGGCCAAGGTCGAAAGATTGCTGCAGGATAAGATGCAGAGCCTGACCGGCGGCCTGCCTCTTCCTCCTGGTCTGAAGCTGTTCTGAGGTCGCATGGCGCGGGCAGCCGCAAGCGCCGAAATCGAGCGCCTCATCCAATTGCTGGCGCGCCTGCCGGGCCTCGGGCCCCGCTCGGCGCGCCGCGCGGCGCTCCACCTCGTCAAGAAGAAGGAGCAGCTTCTTGCGCCGCTCGCCGCGGCGCTCACCGAAGCCCATGACCGCATCGTCACCTGCGAAACTTGCGGCAACATCGATACGGTGAGCCCGTGCACGCTCTGCCGCGACCAATCCCGCGACCGTTCGTTGATCTGCGTAGTTGAAGAGGTTGGCGACCTATGGGCGCTCGAGCGCGCGCATGTGCTGAGCGGGCTCTATCACGTGCTCGGCGGCACGCTGTCACCGCTCGACGGCGTCGGCCCAGAGGACCTTTCCATCGCCAAGCTGATCGAGCGCACCGGCGCACCTGAGGTGAAGGAAGTTCTGCTCGCGCTCAATGCCACGGTCGAGGGCCAGTCGACGGCGCATTACCTGACCGATCAGCTCGTGGGCTGCAACGTCACGGTGTCGCGGCTCGCTCACGGCGTGCCGATCGGCGGCGAGCTCGACTATCTCGACGAGGGCACGCTCGCTGCCGCGGTCAAAGCCCGCAAGACCATGTAGTCCATTCTTCATTTCGCCCTATTGGCACAAAATTTTTGCGCCTATGGAATGTGCTGCCTATGACGCGAGATCGCGAGCCGAGCTCGGCGAAGCCTGCGCGCGCTGGCTTGTCGACAGTTGAGGCGGCTTGCCGACGGCTGGAACTCCGAGCCCTACCGGCGCGTATTATGGACTAATCCCACAGGCCAACGTGACCGCTTCCTCAATCGGGAGCGCAATCGGCCAAATCGAATCGCCCCGATCAGCGGCGGTGGCGGCCACTGGCATGGCGGCGGCGCCCATTGGCGCGGCCGCGCTTGGCGCGGCGGCCGCGGCTGGCATGGCCACCGAGGCTGGTATGGCTATCGCGGCTGGGGCGGGCCCCGCTGGGGCTGGGGCGAATTGCCCCGGCATCAACATCTAAGTTTTGGCGGCTATGGGCGCCGCTGCTGGTCTCCGGCCTACGGTTATTATCCCTGCCGCTATCGCTACGGCTGGGGCTACTAGGTTCTAAGACCTAAGACGCTCGTTCTGTGGTTAGTCGCCCCTGAGGCGCCGTCGGCGCGCGCCTCAGGACTTGGCGGCTTCCGCGCGCTCTTTACGCTCGATGTCTTCGAAATTCCCGCGCTTGATCAATATCCACAGGATGAGCAGCCCCGGGATGGCGGCTGCGGCGCAGAGCGCGAAGAACACCACCCAGCCTGTGACGGCGGCGACGAATCCGGTGATCGAGGCAAGAGTGGTGCGCCCAAACGAGGCGACCGCGGTGAGCAGGGCAAATTGCGTGGCCGTGTGCGCCGGGCTCGTGCACAGAGCCGAGAGATAGGCGATGAATACCACAGTGCCTATGGCCGAGGTGAAATTCTCCGTGGAGATGGCGAGCGCGAGCGCCGCGTGATTGACGCCGATCCACGCCTGCCAGGAGAAGGTGAAGTTTGCCACCGCCTGCAGGACGCCTGCGACCAGAAGCGCGCGCGATAGCGGCATGGCGCGGGCGAGCACCCCGCCAGCGACGCCGCCGGTGAGCGCCGCGATCAGGCCGACGCCCTTGATGATCGCGGCGTAGCTTGCTTTGTCGAAGCCGATATCGAGCACGAACGGGCCGGTCATCACCCCGGCGAAGGTGTCGGTGAGCTTGTAGAGAATGACGAACAAGAGGATCAGCAGCGCGTCCTTCTTGGAGAGGAAATCGGCGAAGGCGTCGTAGGCGGCGCGGAAGAAGCGGTTCAGCGGATTTCCGACTCGCTCGCCGAGCGCTTCGGCCTCTGCCTCGCGCTCCTTTGCGCGCGGCTCCTTGGCCATGAACGCAGCCGCCATGCCGACGAGGACGAGCGCAGCCATGGCGGCATAGCCGTAGGTCCAGACCAATCCGCGGTCGATGCCGAGATATTCCAGATAAGCGACGAAGGCGACGGCCCCGGCCGTCGACACGAGCATGCCGATGCGATAGGCGGCGACGAAATAGGCCATGCCTGCGGCCTGCGCATCGGTCGGCAGATACTCGACGCGGAAAGCGTCGATCACGATGTCTTGGGTGGCCGAGGCAGTGGCGACGACCAGCGCTGCGAGCGCGACCATCAGCGGCGCCCGCACCGGGTCCTGGAAGCCGAGGAACAGGATGGCACCGATGAGCAGAAGCTGGGTAAAGACGAGCCAGCCGCGGCGATGGCCGAGCGCCTTGCTCAACACCGGCACCTGGAAGGCGTCGACGATGGGCGCCCACAGAAATTTAATGGTGTAGGGGACGCCGACCAGCGCGAACAACCCGATGGTCTTGAGATCGACGCCTACATCCTTCATCCACAGGAGCAGCGTCGAGGCTGAGAGCGCGAGCGGCAGCCCGGACGAGAATCCGAGGAGCAGGATGATGAGCACCCGGGGGTCGAGAAAAACGGCGAAAGCGCGCGCGAGGCGCTCGCCCCAACCCTCCCGTCTGCGTCCCTCGGCAGCCGTCATGGGCAGGCTATAGCAGCCGATAAAGGCGCCGTCATGCCCCCGGTCGGAAGGCGCTGTTCACCATCCCTCTCCCGAGGGGGGGATAAAATGCGCTGAACCGCGATCCTGATGTGACGTTATTCCCGGAGTGAAGAATCGGAGAGAGCAACATGGTGCGCGTTGTCGGCATCGACCATCTGGTGATCAGCGTCGGCGACTTCGAAAAGTCGAAGAAATTCTATGCCCCTCTGATGGAGTTTCTCGGCTTTGGCGTCGAGGCCGAGTACGAAGGCAGCATGATGGGTTGGGCCAACGGCAACACGCTGTTCTGGATCGCCGCAGCCGACGCCGAAGGCAAGAGGCACACATACCGGAAGGGCGATATCGGCTTCCACCACTACGCCTTTCGCTTGCGGAGCCGCGCCGATGTCGATGCGCTGCAGGCCTATCTGGAAGAGCAGGGCGCGACCCTCGTCGATCCAGCCGGCGAATATTACGATGACTATTACGCGGTGTTCTTTCTTGATCCCGACGGCATGAAGCTCGAAGGCATGCGCTACGGCGAGCGCCATGCGAAGGCCGCCCGTGCCCGTGCCGCGCGCAAGAAGACCGCGGCGGCGAAGCGCAAGACGACGAAGCGCTAGTGCTGTTCCAATTGCGGCACCGTCCGGCGCAAAAATGCGAAGATCAACGCCGTGGACCAGCCGATCAGCATGATGCCGTTCAGCGCTGTCATCGGAGCAAGAAGGCGCCAATGGTCTACCGGCAGGATGTCGCCATAGCCGAGCGTTGTGTAGTTGCTGAAGGCAAAATAGACGAGGTCGGTGCCAGGCGGCGCCGCGCCGACCGCGGCATAGGTATAGGCCCAGAGCAGGATTTCTGCGAAATGGGCGGCGAACAAAACGCTTCCCGTGGTGACGATGGCGACGGTGTAGTGCATGAACTCGGGGGTGCCGGATCCGCGCCCCGACATGCCAAGCAGGAGCTTGACCAGCGCGCCCATGATCAGGGCGTGAATCACAAGATTGACGAGGCTTGTCGCGCCGCCGGCGAGAAGTTGATCCAACATGCCTACACGACTACTCCCCGGCGAGCAGGTTCCCTGCAAGCAGGTCCGGCTGGCGCTTCACCGTGGCGCGCCGCCTCTCTTCATCGGCCCTTGGCGAAGGGGTGGCAAGGGGCGCCGCGCGGCCGTTTTCGCCACCATTTGCACCGTTTGCCCCGTCTCCCTCGAACTCCAAGCTCTCTATTCTGTGGCCGCGCGAAGTGATCCGCTCCGAAGAGGTGAGGATCTTCTCGATATCCTCGTTCGCCTGGCCGAAATGCCGCTGCAGATCGAGCACGCGTTCGCGCAACCGCCCCATGTCCTCCATCAGCCTGCTCACCTCGCGCTGAATGAGATGGGCCTGCTCGCGCATCTTCACGTCTTTCAGGATGGCCTGCATGGTCTGCACCGCAAGCATGAGCATGTTTGGCGCGCAGATGACGATGCGGGCGCGGTGCGCCTTCTGCACGAGGTCGGAGAAATGCTCGGCGAGATCGGCATAGATGGCCTCGGACGGCACGAACAGGATCGCAGTGTCCTGGGTCTCTCCCGGCAGGAAATAGCGCTCGGCCATGGCATCAACATGACGCCCGACGTCGATGCGCACGCGCCGCGCCGCCTCTTTTTTCTCCTCCGGCCCGCGCGCAACGCGGAACGCCTCGAAGCCTTCCAGCGGAAACTTTGCGTCGATCACCACGCCTGCCTTGGTGTTCGGCATATGCAAGAGGCAGTCGGGCCGCTTGCCGTTGGAGAGGGTGGCCTGGAAGGTGAAGGCGCCCTTTGGCAACCCATCCTGGATGATGGCCTCCATGCGGATCTGGCCGAAGGCGCCTCGGGCCTGCTTATTGGCGAGGATCTCCTGCAAGCTGACCATGTTGGAGGAAAGCTCGGTCAGGTTCTTCTGCGCCGAGTCGATGACGGCGAGCCTCTCATGCAGCTTGGCGATCGAGTCGGTGGTCTTGCGCGCCGTCTCGGTCAAGTCCGAGCCGACCCGATGGGTCATGCGGTCGAGCCGCTCATTAACGGCGCGGGCAAGCTCGCCGTGGCGGGTGACGCTGATCTCGGCAAGCGTTTGCAGCCGGCCTTTGAGCTCGGCGAGCTGGCCGTCGCTCTCGCGTGCCTCTCGCCCCCGCCGGCTCATATGCATCGCTACCATGACGACCAGCACCAGAAGGGCGAGCACGGCGAGCCCGAGCAACCCGAGCAGGACCTGCACGGGGTTGAGCGTGAAGTCCCCCAACTGGAAGGGGTCGAGACGCATGGAATAAAGCTATAGCCCGATTCGGGGCGTCGCCAGATCAAAACAGGAACATATTGACCGCCCGTCCCGCCAATCCTATGTCAGCCCGCATATGGCCATCCTCCCCATCATCACCATCCCAGACCCACTGCTGCGCAAGAAGGCGGCGCCGATCGAGCGGGTCGACGCCGTGTTGCTGAAGCTCGCCGAAAACATGTTGGCGACGATGTATGATGCCCCCGGCATCGGGCTTGCCGCGCCGCAGGTCGGCATTTTGCGGCGGTTGATCGTGATGGATCCCTCGCGCGATGAGGAGGCTAAGCAGCCTCTGATCATGGTCAACCCCGTGATCCTCGAGCGGGGAAGCGACATGCGCACCCACGATGAAGGCTGCCTTTCGATCCCAGACGTCACTGCCGAGATCGAGCGGCCGGGCATGACCCGCGTGGGCTTCATCGACAGGGAAGGAAAGTCGCAGGAGCAGACACTCGAAGGCATCTGGTCGACGCTGGTGCAGCACGAGATCGACCATCTGAACGGCGTCTTGTTCATCGACTATCTGTCGCGGCTCAAGCGCGACATGATCGTGAAGAAGTTCACCAAGCAGAAGCGCGCCGAGGCGCTTTAGTTCTTTTTCGTCATGCCCGGACTTGATCCGGGCATCCATGCCGTTGCATCTCATTAAA